>JAYVVB010000289.1:0-2522 GCA_043787455.1 Rhizobacter sp. | reverse complement strand
GCGCTCGGCAAGAACACGGTCGAGATCAACCAGGGCAACCTGCGCTCGGTAAGCATTGCCCAGTCGGGCGAGCGCACCCGCCTCGTCCTCAACCTCAAGCAGCCGGCCGGCTACAAGGCCGTGATCGACGGCAAGTCGCTCGTCGTCTCGCTCGAGAACAACGCCCCGGCGACGCTCGCCAGCTCCAGCGGCCAGACAACGCGCTTCGCGGAGAGCCTGAATCGCACCCAGCTGTCGCTGCGCGATATCGACTTTCGCCGCGGCTCCGACGGCGCCGGTCGCGTCGTCGTCGAGCTGCCGAACAACCAGGTCGGCGTCGACATCCGCCAGCAGGGGCAAAGCCTCGTCGTCGAGTTCCTGAAGTCGAGCCTGCCCGATGCCTTGCGTCGTCGCCTCGACGTCACCGACTTCGGCACGCCGGTGCAGAGCATCACGACGACGCAGCAGGGCGATCGGGTGCGCATGGTCGTCGAGCCGCGCGGCACGTGGGAGCACAGCGCCTACCAGAGCGACAACCAGTTCGTGCTCGAGGTGCGGGCTCAGAAAGTCGATCCGAACAAGCTCGTTCAGGGCACGGGCTACGCCGGCGAGAAGCTGTCGCTAAACTTCCAGAACATCGAAGTCCGCGCCCTCCTGCAGGTCATCGCCGACTTCACCAACTTCAACGTCGTCACCAGCGACACCGTCACCGGCAACGTCACGCTGCGGCTGAAGGACGTACCCTGGGACCAGGCGCTCGACATCATCCTGCAGGCCAAGAACCTGGGCCTGCGCAAGTCGGGCAACGTGATCCTAATCGCGCCCAAGGACGAGCTCAACGCCAAGGAAAAGATCGAGCTCGAGGCCAAGCAGCAGATCGCTGCGCTCGAGCCGCTGCGCACGCAATCGTTCCAGCTCAACTACGCCAAGGCCGAGGACATCGCCAAGGGGCTGACCGGGCAGGGCTCCGCCGGCGGTGGTGGCACGGCCTCGCGCATCCTGTCGACGCGCGGCAGCGTCGTCTTCGAGACCCGCACCAACCAGCTCTTCGTGAGCGACATTCCCTCCAAGCTCGAGGAAGTGCAGGCGTTGATCGCCAAGATCGACATCGCCGTGCGCCAGGTGCTGATCGAGTCGCGCATCGTCATCGCAGACGACAGCTTCGGTCGCTCGCTCGGCATCCGGCTCGGGGCCGCCGACCTGCGCGGTGTGCGCGGTGGACTGCCGGGCTACAGCGTCAATGGCGACACCCGGGTGTCTGTCGGCGGCAACCTGAACGCGGTGCAGTCGCAGACGCTTCAGAACGGCACCAGCGGCGGCGTCACCGCCAGCGACACCAACTTCATCAACCTGCCGGCGACAGGACAGAACGGCTTCAACCCGGCCACGTTCGCGCTGTCTCTCTTCGGCGCCTCGGCGAACCGGTTCCTCAATCTCGAGATCTCCGCGCTCGAAGCCGACGGCAAGGGCAAGGTCGTGTCGAGCCCGCGCGTCGTCACTGCCGACCAGCAGAAGGCGATCATCGAGCAGGGCGAGGAACTGCCCTACCAGGTCGCGACCTCCAGTGGCGCGACGTCGCTGCAGTTCCGCAAGGCCAACCTGAAGCTCGACGTCACGCCGCAGATCACGCCCGAGGGCAACGTCATCCTCGACGTCGACATCACCAACGACAGCGTCGGCCGCGCGACCGCAGCGGGCTTCGCGATCAACACCAAGCACGTCAAGACGCAGGTTCTGGTCGAGAACGGCGGCACGGTGGTGATCGGCGGCATCTTCACGCAGAACGACCGCGAGGACATCACCAAGGTGCCTTTCCTCGGCGACGTGCCCTACCTCGGCAACCTGTTTAAGACGCGCACGACGTCGTCGACGAAGAGCGAGCTGTTGATTTTCCTGACCCCCAAGGTCGTGACCGATCGGACCGCGGCGCGCTGACGTGCCTGCACTTTTGAAAGCTAGCGAGTCGCGCATGAACAAGTTGCTGAAGAATCTGATTGCGATGACCTCGGTCGCGCTCCTGGCCGCGTGCGGCGGAGGCGGGGGCAGTGCGGGAACTTCACCCTTCAGCAGCGCCGCGAGTAGCGGTTCGGCCGCCACCTCCGACCTGATCGTTACACTCAACTCGCCGCAGGTCGCCAACACCGGCAGCGCGTCCGCCACGGTCTCCGTTACGGCGATCGACGCTTCGCGCAACACGCTCCGGGGCATTCCGGTCTCGATCAGTGCCGACGGCGACGCGGTCGTCACGGCCGGCTCGCCGACCACCGGAACCAACGGCGTGCTCACTGCCCAGATCGGGATCGGCTCCAACCGTGGCAATCGCTTGATCACCGTCACCGCGACGTCGGGCGCAATCACGAAGACGGCGACCCTCCAGGTCGTCGGCACGACGATCACCAGCACGCTCGTGCCTGCGGTCTCCCCGCCTTCCACTGCGGGCCAGGTCCAGTATCACGTCGTCGACCAGGCAGGCAATCCGATGTCCGGCCAGGACGTGCAAATCGTTGCCACCGGCCTCACTCCCGACCAGGCGACCAGCACCA
>JAYVVB010000288.1:0-7631 GCA_043787455.1 Rhizobacter sp. | reverse complement strand
GGTCAGCACGCCGGGCCAGCGCTGCGCCACTGGCCACGCGAGCCGCGCGAGCAGGGGACGCATCGCGACGTGCGCGAAGGTCGCGGCGACGTGCAGGCGACGCGAGAAGCGGCGCCGCCAGAGCGCCTCGTAGTGCGTGAGAGCGCGCGCCTGCGCCTCGGCCGCACCGGATGCATCCAGCAGCTCGGCCTTGATCGACGCGATCTGCGCCGCGAGAACGAAGGCCGATTGCAGCGCCATGCTGATGCCTTCGCCGACGATGGGATGCGCTTCGCCTGCGGCGTTGCCGATGCGAAAGACGCCATCGCCCGCGCCTAGGCGAACACCAGGTCGCAAGGGGCCGCTCGCGAGCCAGGGCCCTTCGCGCGTCGCCCCGTGCAATGCCGCCGCGACGCCGGCGCATTCGCTTCGCAGCATCGCCTCGACGACGTCGCCGGCGCGTTCGCCCGGCTGCTCGGCACGAAGCGCCTGGAGGCGATCCTCGCGAACGCAGCAGGCGAGCGTCGCGAGCGCGCCGTCGGCGACGACGATGCCGCCGTAGCCGCCTCGAAACGACAGCACGGGGAGCAGGTCGGCGGCGATCGCAGCATCTCGGAAGTTGGCCTTGAACGCGAACAGGTCGCTCGGTGCGCGTCGCTCGCGCTGCTCGGCCCGCTCCGACGGCAGCGGCTCCCACGAGCCGTGCGCGGCGACGACGACGCCGGCACGGAGCTCGATGTCGTCGCCGGTGCTGTCGAGGGAGCGCACCCGCAACACGAAGCGACCGGCGCTGCCAGCGATCGACTGCAGCGCCCACGGCTGCAACCGCGTCGCGCCCTCTTCTTCAGCCGCGCTCGCGAGCAAGGTGTCGAGATGTTCGCGGCCGAGCGCGCGTCCCCAGAGATGCGAGCCCTCGCCGGCCGGCAGAGACGCGACGATCGTCTCGCCGCCGTGCATCAGGGCGACGCGCCTCAGCTCGGCGCCGGCGAGGCGGTCGAAGTCGGCGCCGATGCCGAGTGCGTCGAGCAGCGGCAGATTGCTCGCGGCGACGCATTCGCCGCAGACCTTGCGGCGCGGAAAGGTCTGGCGCTCGATAAGCGCCACCGACCAGCCGGCGCGCGCCAGCAGGATCGCCGCGCTCGCGCCGGCGGGGCCGGCGCCGACGATGGCGACGTCGAACGACGTTCTCATCGCCCGTCGCGCCGGCGGGCGCAGAAGCAATGCGTGAACGGGCCGTCCTCGTACTCGTCGAGTTGCCAGGTGCCCGAGCGATCGGGCCAGACCTGCTCGAGCTCGTCGTCGATGAAGCCGGCGCGCACGCTGAGCACCGCGTCGCGCCGCGTCACGTGGTTGGCGCCGAGGAAGACCACGAGGTGGCTCGCGCCGAGCGCGAATCGACTGCGCCGCGGCTCGCACGCGGCGAGCGCGTCGGCGCGGCGCGCGCAGCCCGCGAGTAGGCGCCGGAGCGCCTCGCCTTCGAAATGATGCAGGAACAGGTTGACGACGACGATATCCCAGCGTCCGTCGGTCGCGTCGCCCTCGGCCCAGGCGAGCACGTCCTCCGAGAGCGGTCGGGCACGCCAGCCTGCGGCGGCGTACGCCGCGAGCGTCTCCGCCGTGACGATCGGCTGGAGGTCGAGCAAGGTGAGCTCGACGTCGCCAAGCGGCGAACGGCGCGAGCGGGCGAGGTCGAGCATGAGCAGGCCGTCGCCGCAGCCGAGCTCGATCACGCGCAGCGGCGAGGCCGGTGGCCGCGGCGCGACGCGAGCCAGCGCGCGCTCGAGGATCGCGCGCGCGCCCATGACGCGGTTGACGCGGCGCAGGTCGCGCCGGGCGCGGCACGCCGCGGGATCGTCGGGGGCGAGGTGATCGAGCGTTTCCGGCTCGAGGATCCGCGTCAGCATCGTCGATCTCGTCGCGTCTCCGTGCTGGACCCGCTCACTCCACCGCGAGCAACGCGCCGTGGCAGCTGAAGCCGGCGCCGAACGACGCCAGCCACCACCAGCCGCCGGGCGCGTCGTCGGCGAGCGCGGCCTCGAGCACGAAGTAGACGAAGGCGCTCGACAGGTTGCCGTATTCGCGCAGCATCGCCGCGCTGTAGCGGAAGGCGTCGCCGTCGAGCTCGAAGCGGCGCTCGAGCGCGAGCAGCACATCGCGACCGCCGGCATGCATGATCCAGGCGGACACGTCACCGCCGTTCAGGTGCGCACGGTCGAGCACCGTCTCGAGCACGCGATGCGCGTAGTCGGCGGCGAGCGTCGGCACCTCACGGGTCAGGATGTTGCGCAGCATGCCGCCCTGCTGCTCGAACATCAGCGCCTTGCGCTGCTTCGGCTCGATCAGCGAGGCACTGTCCTTCCACTCGATGCGGCGGGTCGTCGCGCCGGGATCGCGCGACAGCACCGCCGCGCCGGCGCCGTCGCCGAAGAGGCAGGCGCTGATCAACACGCCGGGGTCGTTGTCGAGGTACATCGCCGCGCTGCTCACCTCGACGCAGAGCGAGAGCACATGCTCGGCCGCACCCGAGTCGATCAGCGAGCGTGCGAGCTGCAGGTTCGGCAGCGCCGCGGCGCAACCCTGGCCGACAAGGTCGAAGGCCAGGATGTCGGCGCGCAGGCCCAGCCGCTCGATGACGTGGCCCGACAAGCCAGGGCAGAGATAGCCGGTGCAGGTGCTGACGACGACGGCGCCGATCTGCGCTGCGTCGAGCCGTGCCGATGCGAGGGCGCGGCTCGCCGCCTCCACGGCGAGCTTGGGCGCGTGCGCGAGGAAGCGCCGGCCGAGGGTGTCGGGATCGATGGTGAACACATCGTCCAGCGAATCGAGGGCGAGGCGCCGCGCCTCGATGCCGTTGTCGCGCTGCAGGACGGTTCGGGCGATGAGATGCGAGCGCGCGTCGAGACGCGAATACCAGTCGGATCGCTGGAACGCTGCCAGGCACTCGGCCTTGGTGAAGCGCGACGGGGGCGTCGCGGTGCCGATGCCGCTGAAGAACATGCGAAAACGTGGCCGAAGATGAAAGACGCAGTATCACGGCAAACGCCGGGCCATCGACGTCGAGGGGCACAAGGCAACAGTCTGCGACACTGGCACGATCGCGCGCCGCGCCGCGTGAATCGAGCCACCGTCCCTCGTCTTCGCCTTGAGCTCCGCCTTCTTCACGCCGCCCGCGGCGTCGCGGTTCGCGCTGCGCAACCTGCACGCCCCACGATGCTTGCTGCCCGCCGCCGTCGCGGCCAACGGAAACGGCGATCTCGTCGCCGTCGACCTCCTCGTCGATGCCGGGCGCATCGCCGCGATCGAACCGGCAGGCCAGTTGCCGGTCGACCTCGGCCCCGACCTCGACGCGTCGATGGTCCTGCCCGGCATGGTCGATTGCCACACCCACCTCGACAAGGGACACATCTGGCCGCGCCGCCCGAACCCCACCGGCGACGTCCCCGGCGCGTCGCGCGCGACCATGGCCGATCGCAGTGCGAACTGGAATGCCGACGACGTGCGCCGTCGCATGGAGTTCGCCCTCGCGACGGCCTACGCCAAAGGCGTGGTCGCGATCCGCACGCACCTCGACTCGCTCGCGCCGCAGGCACAGATCTCGTTCACGGTGTTCCGCGACGTGCGCGAACGCTGGGCCGGCAAGATCGACCTGCAGGTCTCGTCGATCGCGCCGCTTGACATCTTCCTGGGCGACGAAGGGCGCGAGCTCGCCGACATCGTCGCCGAGAGCGGCGGCCGGCTCGGCGCAGTGACGCGCTTCGCCAAGTATCCCGACGAGCCGATGCCCGACGAGCTCGACGAGGCCGTCGCGCGCGTCATCTCGCTCGCCGCCGAGCGCGGCCTCGATCTCGACCTGCATGTCGACGAATCGACCGATCCACGCTCGCGCACGCTGATTCGCGTCGCCCAGCAGTCCGTGCGCGCCGATTTCGCCGGCCGCATCCTGTGCGGCCACTGCACCGCGCTCGCCCTGCAGACCGACGAGGTCATCGAGGCGACCATCGCCGCCTGCCGCGAGGCCGGCATCGACATCGTCAGCCTGCCGACCGTCAACATGTACCTGCAGGATCGCTCGCCCGGGGCGCGCACGCCGCGCTGGCGCGGCGTCACGGTGCTGCACGAGATGAAGGCACGGGGACTGCGCGTCGCCGTCGCCGGCGACAACTGTCGCGACCCGTTCTACGCCTATGGCGACCACGACATGCTCGATACCTTCACCCAGGCGGTGAAGATCCTGCACCTCGACCACCCGTTGGGCGACTGGATCCGCGCCGCCACCGAGACGCCGGCCGAGATCATGGGCCTCGACCGCGGTCGCCTCGCGCCCGGGGCACCGGCCGACCTGATCGTGCTCAAGGCCCGTAGCTATTCCGAGATGCTGTCGCGAACGCAGTTCGATCGAGCCGTGCTGCGTGCCGGCCGGGCCATCGACACGAGCCTGCCGGACTACCGGCTGCTCGACGACCTCATGGCGGTCGGGCTCGACGCACCGAAATAGATCGCCTTACAGTCCCGGTGCGCGGGGCGGAACGGTGCCGGGTTGGCACTGCTCTTGCGCAAGGCCTCGCATGCGCATCCTCGTCCTGTACTCGCACCCCGTGGAGACCAGCTACAACGCGGCCCTGCACAGCCAGGTCGTCGCCAGCCTGGTCGGCGCCGGCCACGAGGTCGACGACTGCGACCTCTACGCCGAGGGGTTCGACCCCGTGCTCTCACGCGAGGAGCGGCTCGGCTACCACGACGTGCCGTCGAACCGCAAGCCGGTCCAGGGCCACGTCGACCGGCTGATGCGCGCCGAGGCGCTCGTGCTCTGCTTCCCGACCTGGTGCTTCGGCCTGCCGGCGATGCTGAAGGGCTACTGCGACCGCGTCTTCATGCCCGGCGTCGCCTTCGACCTGAGCGATCCGGCGCACGTCAAGCCCTCGCTCACCCACCTGCGCCGGATCGCCGCCGTCGTCACCTACGGCCGGCCGCGCTGGGTCGCGTGGTGGATGGGCGATCCGCCGAGGAAGATCGTCACGCGCTACCTGCGCCGGCTCACCGGCAACCAGGCGCGCGTCGACTACCTCGCTTACTACCACATGAACGTCGCGACCCGGCCCGAGCTCGATCGCTTCCGCGAGCGCGTCGGCACGGCTATGGCTCGGTTCGCTCGAGGCCCCGCCGATGAACCCGACTGAGACTCCACTTTCGTCGGCCGGCATCGCCCAGCCGCTCGCGCGCTATGCCGCGTGGAAGCGCGCCGGCGACTTCGTCTTCCTCTCGGGCGTGATCGCCGTCGACCCGAAGGCCGGTCGCATCGTCCGCGGCTATGACGACATCCCGGCGAGCGCAGCCGGGCTGCTGGGCAGAAGCGGCGAGTTCTCGACCGACATCAAGGAGGGCCCGATCCTGGCGCAGAGCTGGTACGTGCTCGACCGCGTCCGGCTCACGGTCGAGGCCGCAGGCGGCACGATGGCCGACGTCGTCAAGCTGGTCCAGTACTTCAGGAACCTCGACCATTTCCCGTACTACAACCGCGTGCGCAAGCTCTTCTTCCCCGGCGACCCGCCGGTCTCCACCGTCGTCGAGGTGAGCGCAATGCTGCCGACTCCGGAGATCCTGATCGAGGTCGAGGCGACGGCTTACCTGCCGCGTTGAGCGTCGACTCGCATCATTGCCCTACTGTCTCGAGGCTCCCATGCTGCACGGCTACACCCCGCCCCACCGCTACCTGCCCTACCTGAGCTGGACCGAGATCGCGGCCCTGCCCGACCGAGAGAACACGGTCATCGTGATCGCCACCGGCGCGATCGAGCAGCACGGCCCGCACTTGCCGTGCGCCGTCGACTCGATCATCTCGTCGGGCGTCGTCGGCCATGCGCTGGCGCGCCTGCCGGCGAGCGTGCCGGCGTTCGCGATGGCGCCGATCACCTACGGCAAGTCGGTCGAGCACCTGCACTTCCCGGGGACGATGACGCTCTCCGGCGAGACGCTGCTCGCGACGATGGAAGAGATCGGCGAGTCGGTCTACCGCTCGGGGTTCAGGAAGCTCCTCATCGTCAACGGCCACGGCGGCCAGCCGCAAATCATGGAGATCGCGGCGCGCGAGATGCGGCTGCGTCACGGCGACTTCATCGTCGTGCCGCAGCACACCTGGAGGCTGCCGCACGTCGCGGGCCGCTACATGTCCGAGCGCGAGAAGAAGCTCGCGATGCATGCCGGCCACGCCGAGACCGCGATCATGCTGGCGCTCGCGCCCGACACCGTGCACATGGAGCGCGCGGTGACCAACTATCCGCCCGACTTCCCCTCGAAGCTGCTCTCCCCCGACGGCCGCCCGGCGTGTGCGTGGACGGCGCGCGACTTCGGGCCGAGCGGCGTGATCGGCGACCCGCTGCCGGCAACGAAGGAACAGGGCGAGGCGATCCTCGAATCGCTCGCCGCGAGCTGGGCCCAGGCGATCACCGAGCTGCACCAGCTGCGCTGGCCGGCGCGCGAGGAGCAGACGTGGGGCCGCACGCAGTTCGCCGGACACATCGAGCGTGGCCTCGAGTGAGCCGCTCACGTTCGCCTTCCGTTTTCACTTCGACTGGAGACTTCCCATGACCATCCGCTCGCTCACCCGACCCGGCCTCGTCGCCGCCTGCGCCCTCGCCGCCCTGCCTGCGATCGCGCAGGAGAAGTTCGTCTACATGACCAACTGGTTCGCCGAGGCCGAGCACGGCGGCTTCTACCAGGCGATCGCGACCGGGATTTATAAGAAGGCCGGCCTCGACGTCACCGTGAAGATGGGCGGCCCGCAGGTCAACATCCTGCAGCTCATGGCCGCCGGCCAGGCCGACTGCGTGATGGGCTCGAGCGACCTGCAGATGATCCAGACGCGCGAGAGCGGCGTGCCCGTCGTCACCGTCGCCGCCTTCTTCCAGAAGGACCCGCAGGTGCTCATCGCCCACGAGGACGTGAAGGGGTTCGAGGACATGAAGACCAAGACCATCCTCATCGGTGGCGGCGCGCGCCAGGGCTACTGGCCGTGGCTGAAGGCCAAGTACGGCCTCACCGACGAGCAGACGCGGCCCTACACCTTCAACGTCCAGCCCTTCGTCGCCGACAAGAACCTGGTGCAGCAGGGCTATGTCACCTCGGAGCCTTACGCGATCCAGAAGGCCGGGGTGAAGGCCAACGCCTTCCTTTTCGGCGACTATGGCTTTCCGGCCTACTCGACGACCGTATCGTGCATGGACAAGACCGTGAAAGACCGCAAGGCTGCCGTAGCCGCCTTCGTGAAGGCCAGCGCCGAGGGCTGGAAGAGCTACCTCGCCGACCCGGCGCCGGGCAACGCGCTCATCAAGAAGGACAACCCGAGCATGACCGACGACCAGCTCGCCTACAGCCTCGCCAAGCTGAAGGAGACCGGGCTCGTCGGCGGCGGCGATGCGGCCAAGCTCGGCATCGGCGTGATGACCGAGCCGCGCCTGAAGGCGAGCTACGACTTCTTGGTCGCGTCGAAGCTCATCGATCCGGGCAAGGTCGAGCTCTCGAAGACCTATACGACCGAGTTCGTGAAGGACATCAAGGTCCTGCCGTGACGTTGGTAAGCGCCGGCGATCCCGCACCCGTCGCGCACGCCGCGCCGGTGCCTGCGGCGACGCCGGCGATCGAGGTTCTCTCTGCCG
>JAYVVB010000287.1:0-6094 GCA_043787455.1 Rhizobacter sp. | reverse complement strand
CAGGGCGAATATGCGGGCCTGCTCGCGATCCGCGCCTGGCATGCGTCGCGCGGCGACTCGGCGCGCACCGTCTGCCTGATCCCCGAGTCGGCGCACGGCACCAACCCCGCGAGCGCGCAGATGGCCGGCCTCTCGGTCGTCGTCACCAGGTGCGACGCCGAAGGCAACGTCGACCTCGCCGACCTCGAGGCCAAGTGCCAGCAGCACCAGGCCAAGCTCGCCTGCGTGATGATCACCTACCCCTCGACCTACGGCGTGTTCGAGCGCCGAGTGCGCGAGCTTTGCGCGATCGTTCACACGTATGGCGGCCGGGTCTACGTCGACGGCGCGAACATGAACGCGCTCGTCGGCGTCGCGGCGCCGGGCGAGTTCGGCGGCGACGTCAGCCACCTCAACCTGCACAAGACCTTCTGCATCCCGCACGGCGGCGGCGGCCCCGGCGTCGGGCCTGTCTGCGTCGTCCAGGACCTCGTGCCCTTCCTGCCCGGACACGCGACCGGCGGCGAAACCCCGGCAGGCGAAGGCGGCGTCGGCGCGGTCTCGGCGGCGCCGCTCGGCAACGCCGCGGTGCTGCCGATCAGTTGGATGTACATGCGGATGATGGGCGAGCCCGGACTGCGCTCGGCGACCGAGACGGCGATCCTCAGCGCCAACTACATTGCCGCGCGTCTGGCCGATCACTACGAGCTGCACTACAGCGGCAACGTCGCCGGCATCAAGGGCGGCGGCGTCGCCCACGAGTGCATCCTCGACCTGCGTCCGCTGAAGGACGCGACCGGAGGCGCCGAAGGGGTCAGCGCCGAAGATGTCGCCAAGCGTCTCATCGACTACGGCTTCCACGCGCCGACGCTCAGCTTCCCGGTGCCGGGCACGCTGATGGTCGAGCCGACCGAGAGCGAGTCGCTGGCCGAGCTCGACCGCTTCTGCGACGCGATGATCGCGATCCGCGCCGAGATCGCGAAGGTCGAGAGCGGCGCCTGGCCGCGCGACGACAACCCGCTGAAGAGGGCGCCACACACCGCGGCGGCGCTGCTCGTCGACGAATGGAATCACGCCTATTCGCGCGCCGACGCGGCCTATCCGACGCCCGCCCTGCGCGGCAGCAAATACTGGTCGCCCGTGGGCCGGGTCGACAACGTCTGGGGCGACCGCAACCTGTCGTGCTCGTGCCCGCCGATGGCGAGCTACGAAGACTGAGGTCGCGCACTCTAGCTAGAACTCCATGCCATAAGCGCAGGAGAGCGCCCCGGCGGCCGGATCCCGCCCGGTCCGCCGATCAGTCCTTCGACGCCGGCATATGCGCCGGCATCGCACCGCCTGAAATCGCCCGAGTCTCGGTTCCGGCCGGACGCGGCTTCGGCTTCTTCTCTCGCACCAGGTAGCTGTAGAGCACCGGCACGACGACGAGCGTGAGCAGCGTCGACGTGATCACGCCGCCGATGATCGCCCGCCCCATCGGCGCCTGGATCTCGCCGCCCTCGTCGAGCGCGAGCGCCAGCGGCAGCATGCCGAAGATCATCGCCGCCGTCGTCATGATGATCGGCCGCATCCGCACCAGCCCGGCCTGGAGCAGCGCCTCGGGTACGGAGAGGCCGTCGCGCCTGCCGTGGTTGGCGAAGTCGACGAGCAGGATCGCGTTCTTCGTCACGAGGCCCATCAGCATCACGAGGCCGATCATCGAGAACAGGTTCAGCGTCGATCTCGTCACCAAAAGCGCGAGCATCACGCCGATCAGCGCCAGCGGCAGCGAGGCCATGATCGCGAGCGGCTGGAGGAAGCTCGAGAACTGCGACGCGAGCACGATGTAGATGAAGATCACCGCGGCCGCGAGGGCGAAGAGGACGCCGATGAATGCCTCCTCCTGGTCCTTCGTCCGGCCGCCGACGTCGAAGCGATAGCCCGCGGGCAGCTGCGTCTTCTTGATGATCTTCTGCACGTCGGCGCCGACGTCGCCGCTCGGCCGGCCCTCGGTGCCGGCGTAGATCGCCTGGCGCCGCTGCAGGTCCTGGCGCTTGATCACGACCGGGTTCACGACGGGCACGACGTCGGCGACTCGCGAGAGCGCGATCGGCGTGCCGTCCTTGGCGTAAGCGACCGGCAGGTCGTCGAGCTGCGAGACGTTCTCGCGCGAGGTCTGCGGCAGGCGGATCTCGACATCGACCTGGACGCCGTCGGGCGAGGTCCAGTAGGTCGCGACGTCGCCGTTGACGTAGGCGCGCAGGCTGGTCGCGAGCTGCATCGTCGTCAGGCCGAGCTCGCGCACGGCGTCGGGCTTCAGGCGCACGGCGTAGGCCGGGATGCCGGGCTTCACGGACGTCGTCAGGTCGGCGATGCCGCGCACGTGCGAGACCTTCTCGGCGAGCTTGAGCGTTTCGGCCTCGATCACCGCCGGATCGGGGCCGAGCAACGACACGAAGATCGGCTGGTTGCCGAGCGTCGCCTCGATCCCCGGGATCGGCTTCAGCGCCTCGCGGATCGCCTTCTCGACGTCACGCTGGCTGCGCTTCCTGTCATGCGGCTTGGTGAGCTGGATCGACAGGCTCGCCGAGTTGCGGCTGCCGTTGCCGGTGTCGCCGACGGTCGTCGAGATCATGCGGATCTCGGGCATCGTCTTGATCGCGTCCTCGACCTGCACCAGCTTGTCGCTGCCGCGCTGCAGGCTCGTCCCGACCGGCAACAGCACGTTGAGCTGGATGTAGCTGTTGTCGCTGTCGGGAATGAACTCGGTGCCGACGAGCGGCGCGATCGCGATCGCAAGCACGAAGCTGCCGACGCCCACGAGGAGCACGATCGCGCGCGGCGTGACGGTGGCGAAGCGCCAGCGGCGCGGCGCATCGACGTCGTGCCGGCCTTCGGCGTCGAACGAGCGTCCGTAGGTCGGCAGCGGTGGCACGAAGAGCCGGTAGCGCCGGGTCGAGAAGATCCAGTGGATCAGCCGCTCGTAGATGCCGTGCAGCACGTCGAGCAGCCGATCGGTCGAGCGCATCAGGTAGCCGAGCACCGGCACGCGCAGCAGCCGGTTGCTCGGCGGATCGCGCCAGATGCTCGAGAGCATCGGATCGAGCGTGAAGCTGACGAAGAGCGACACGAGCACCGCGACCGCGACTGTGACGCCGAACGGGAAGAAAAACTTGCCGATGATCCCCTTCATGAACGCGACAGGCACGAACACGGCGCAGATCGCGAAGGTCGTCGCCATCACCGCCAGGCCGATCTCGTTCGTGCCGACGCTCGCCGCCTCGCGATGGCCGAGGCCGAGATGGACATGGCGGACGATGTTCTCGCGCACGACGATCGCGTCGTCGATCAGCAATCCGATGCACAGCGACAGCGCCATCATCGTCATGAAGTTGAGCGTGAAGCCGAACAGGTAGACGGCGATGAACGAAGAGATCACGGCGATCGGCAGCGTGAGCCCCGTGATGATCGTGCTGCGCCAGCTGTGCAGGAAGAGGAACACGATCGCGACCGTCAGGAGCGCGCCTTCGATCAGCGTCGTCTTCACGCCCGAGAGCGAGCGCGCGACCCAGTCGCTGTCGGCGTAGACGAGGCGCAGCTCAACGCCGGGCGGCAAGGTCTTGCGGAGCTCCTCGGCCGCGGCCTTGATCGCCTCCCCGGTCTCGACGATGTTGGCGTCCTGCTGCTTGAAGACCTGGAACGAGATCGCCGGGATGCCGTCGACGCGCGAGATCGAGTCGGGCTCGCGCTCGCGCTCGACCAGCATGCCGAGATCGGCGAGACGGATGACCATGCCGTTGCGGCTGGCGACGACGACGTCGGCGAAGGCCTTGGGGTCCTTCACCTTGCCCTCGACGCGCACGATCGCGTCTTCCTTGCGGCCGCTGAGCAGGCCGACGGGCATGTCGGCGTTGGCACGCTGCAGCGCCGTGGAGACGTCGGCCGGCGTGATCTGCAGCGCGCGCAGGCGCTGCGGGTCGAGGTCGATGCGCACCTGGCGCACCGTCAGGCCGCCGACGTCGACGCGGGCGACGCCGGTCGCGCGCTCGAGGCGCTTCCTCACGACCTGGTCGGCGAGGAGCGACAGCTCGCGCGAGCTGCGCTCGTTGCCGAGGAGCGAGAGGTACACCGTCGGCTGGGCGTTATCGCCGTCGAAGCGCGAGATGTACGGCTGCTTGGCGTCGCGCGGAAAGCTCGGCTGGACCGCTGCGACCTTGTCGCGCACGTCCTGCACGGCGCGGTTCATGTCGGCCGAGACCTGGAACTCGACCACCGTCTCGCTCCGGCCTTCGAGGCTGTTGGAGCGGATCATCTTCACGCCGGCGATGCCGTTGAGCGAGAGCTCGATCGGCCGCGTCAGCTCGGTCTCGGTCGCCTCCGGCGAGGCGCCCGGGTAGGCGACGCTCACGAAGACGATCGGCGGCGTGATGTCAGGCAGCCGCTCGACGCGCAGCTGGCTGTACGAGAAGAGGCCGAGCACGCAGAGCGCGGCCATCACCATCGTCGCGAAGACGGGGTTGTTGATCGAGACTCGGGTGAACCACATGGCTGCGTTGCCTCGATCAGGACCGCGGCGCCAGCGGCGCCGCCGCCGATGCGGCCGATGGCGCAGCGCTCGCCGAACCGCGCTGGGCGACGACGAGCGCCGGCGCGCCTTCCTTGAGGTTGTCGAAGCGCACGGCGAGGAGCACGGCGTCGGCGACGAGGCCCTGGGTCACCTCGGCGCGGCCCGAGGCCGGGTCGCGCCGGCCAGTGACGACGATCCTGCGCACGAGCGCGCCGTGCTCGATCGTCCAGACAAAGTCCTGGCCCGACGCCTGGCCGACGGCACCCGACGGCACGGTCAGCCGATCGCTCGTGTCGGCGAGCTCGACTCGCGCCTGCGCATACTGGCCGGCGCGAAAGCGCTCGCCCTTGTTTTCGAGGACGACGACGACACCGATCGCGCGCGTGCCGGCCTCGGCGGCGGGCGCGATCCGGTCGATCCGGCCCGGCACCGGGCTCGTCTGGCCTTCGATCCGCACCGCAACGGCCTGCCCCGGTGCGAGCAGCGACACCTCCTGCGTCCCGACCGAGCCGACGAGCTCGAGCGTCGACAGGTCGACGACGGTGACGATCTGCTGCTCCGAGCTCACCTTCTCGCCCGGCACGACGTGGCGCTTGCCGACGATGCCGGAGATCGGCACGGCGAGCGTGGCCTCGCGGATACCGACACGCGACGAGGCGAGCTGCGCCTGCGCCGACTTGAGCGCAGCGCGCGCCGCGTCGAGCTTGGCCTGCGATGTCTGGAGCGCCGTCGCGGAGATGAAGCTCTGGGCGGCCAGGCCGACGTTGGCGGTGTTCTGGCGCTCGGCCTCGCTCAGGTTCGCCTGCGCCGCCTCGACCAGCGCGACTCGGTCTGCAGCCCGGCTCTGCAGGTCGGCCAGGTCGATCGCGCCGATCACCTGCCCGGCCTTGACGCGGCTACCTTCGGCGACCGTCAACGAGAGCAGCGTGCCGGCCGCCTTGGCGCGGACGATGGCCGTGTTCGGCGCGACCAACGGGCCCGAGAACTCGATCGTGAGCGGCATCCGCGCCATCTGCGGCCGCGTCACCTCGGCGGCCACGAACTGGAGCGGAACGACTTGCTTGTCCTTGTTGTTGTCGCCGAAGCCAGCCTTCGAGACGACGACGCCGGCGAGCCCCGCGACGACCAGCGCCACGAGCACTCCCCCCACCCAGATCCGGCGTTTCGCTTTGTGGGCGTCGGCCGGACGATCGGTCGAATTTTTCATGGCCGCGAGTTTAGAACCGCCGCGTGACGGCCGCCTCCGAAGTGCGACAGGCCGCTGATCGGCGGGGCCGAGCGGCAGGCGACGGTGACCTGATGCGCTTGCGGCCCGACGGATCAGCTCTGGCCGCGCTCGATCGTCAGGGCGCGCCGGCAGCACCAGGCGGCGACCAGCGACACGACGCTCGCCGCCAAGAACACCGAGGCGAACCCATAGACCTCGCTCAGCGCACCGCCGGCGATGCCGCCGACCACTCCCGAAGCGCCGTACCCAAGGACGGCGTAGAGCGCCTGGCCCCGACCGCGCAGGCGGCCAGGGAAGTGGCGCGAGATCACCGCGATGCAGGCCGAGTGCTGCGCCGCGAA
>JAYVVB010000286.1:0-3011 GCA_043787455.1 Rhizobacter sp. | reverse complement strand
CGCTGGAACAGCTGCGCGCCGAGATCGTCCTCGAGGCCCTTGATCTGCCGGCTCACCGCCGACTGCGTGACGTGTAGCTCTTGCGCTGCGGCGCCGAAGTTGAGCGTGCGGGCGACGGACTCGAAGGCCCGGAGATTGGTCAGCGACAAGGGTCTGCGGGAGCGTGAACTCATGCTGTATGCGCATCAATGAGCGATCGCGCATTCATTGGATTTACCAGCGACAGCAAGCGATTATAGCGGCTCCAAGAACGCAGGACAAAGATGATGAATACGCAACCGATAACCACCTGTCCGGGCGTCGCCGCAAGCTCCCTCAGGACCCTGCGCGCCGGCCACGTCATGCCGCTCGGATCGGCCGGCGGCCGAATCGAGGTGCTGCATGGTCGCGTCTGGCTGACGCAGGAAGGCGATCTCGACGACCACGTCGTCGAGTCCGGCGAATCTTTCCGCGTCGCCGCCAACGGCCGCGCCCTTGTGGAGGCGTGGGACGACGAAGCCCCGGCGCTGATCGTCTGGCGCGCCGGGACGCTGCTCGACCGCGCGTCGGCCTACGTCCGCTCGGCGCTCAGCCGTGGCTGGGAGATCGTCGACCCGGCGCGCGGATCGGCGCGGGAACCGTTGCCGCCGTCCTCGCCGTGTTCGTGATCGCCGCTGTCTTCGGGCCGCTCTCCGATGCACGCTCGAAGGCGCTGGCGCTGGCGACGCCGGCTCTTCTGCACAATACCGCGGACCTCAGCGCGCCGGCCGGCGCCGCTGCCCCGAGACCGCGAAGGGAACCCCATCGATGCAGGCGCCGCAACCTCCGGACGAGCGCGATTCGCTGCGCAGGAAGCTCGTCGCCACCCGGCAGTCCCTGCCTGACCGGCTCGAGCGCGCCGTTGCCCTCCAGCAAGTCCTTCGGGCCTGGCTGATCGGGCGCAGCGAGCGCACGATCGGCGCGTACTGGCCGATCAAGGGCGAGTTCGATCCACTGCCCGCACTCTATCGATGGAGCGAGGGCGGGGTCGACGGCAGCCCGCGTCGCATCGGCCTGCCCGTGGCCGATCGCGAGACCAAGTCGCTGCGCTTTCACGTCTGGTACCCGGGCTGCGAGACCGAGCTCGACGCCTACGACATCCCGAAGCCCAAGGGCACCGACGAGTTCGTGCCGCAGATGCTGGTCGTGCCGTGCCTCGGCTTCGGCCCCGGCGGCGTGCGCCTCGGCTACGGCGGCGGCTTCTTCGACCGCACCCTGCGCGCGCTCGTGCCGCGTCCGGTGACGATCGGCGTCAGCTATACGCACGGCTTTCTGCCGATGCTGCGCTCGTCGCCCGACGACCTGCCGCTCGACGCGCTGCTGACCGAAGACGGCGTGATGTGGCAGCGGCCGTGAGGCGCGGGGGCGAGGGCCCGCGCCTCAGCCGATCCCGAGGCGCCGGCAGATCTCGAGCGTCAAGGCCGACTGGTTGAGCGTGTAGAAGTGCAGGCCGGGGGCGCCGCCGGTGATCAGCCGCTCGGCGAGCCGCGTGACGACGTCGAGGCCGAAAGCGCGGATCGAGGCCGCGTCGTCCATGAAGCCTTCCATCTTCAGCGCCACCCAGCGCGGGATCTCGATGCCGTCGCGCTGCGCGAACTGGGCGATCTTGGCGTAGTTGTGGAAGGGCATGATGCCCGCCACGATCGGCACCTCGACCCCGAGCGCGCGCACCTCGTCGACGAAGTGGAAATAGGCGTCGGGGTTGAAGAAGAACTGGGTGATCGCCGAGTTCGCGCCGGCCTTCACCTTGGCGGCGAAGTGCTCAAGATCGCGCTTGGCATAGCGCTGCTGCGGGTGGTATTCGGGATAGGCCGCGACCTCGATGAACCAGTCGGAGCCCTGCGTTTCGCGGATGAACGTGATCAGCTCGTTCGCGTAGCGGAACTCGCCCGCCGTCGCGGTGCCGCTCGGCAGGTCACCGCGGAGCGCGACGAGGCGACGGATCTTCTGCGAGCGATAGGTCGCGAGGATCTCGGAGATGCCTTCCTTGGTCGAGCCGATGCACGACAGGTGCGGCGCCGCCTCCTGGCCGAGAGCGGCGATGTCGCTCACCGTGGCCAGCGTCTTTTCGCGCGTCGAGCCGCCGGCGCCGTAGGTGACGCTGAAGAATTCGGGGGCGCACGCGGCGAGTTCCGAGACGACGGTCTTCAGCTTCTCGCTGCCGACCGGCGTGTTGGGCGGGAAGAACTCGAAGCTCACGGGAATCGGCAATCGCATCGTCATGGCGTCGGCACCTTCGCCCTCTCTTGCGCAGGAGGGCGAGCGTGGAGAAAGAACTCGCGCGCGCCTTCGCTGCCCGGCGTTGCGCTGTCGAACCAGGCCAGCACCTCGAGACCGTGGCCCGCGCAGGCCTTGCGCAGCTTCGCTTCGACGTGGGCGTAGGCGCCCCTGTCCTTCACCTGGCCGCTCGCGCCGATGTCGACCGGCTGCAACTCGAACTGCGGCTTGACGAGCAGCAGCAACTCGCCGCCAACGAGCGGCACGAGCGCCGGCAGCACCAGCGCCAGCGAGATGAACGACAGGTCGGCGACGACGAGATCAAAGCGCGCGAACGGCAACTGGCCGGCGTCGAGATGGCGCGCGTTGACGCCTTCGAGCGCAGTGACGCGGGGGTCGGCGGCGAGGCGCGGATGAAGCTGGCCGTGGCCGACGTCGAGGCCGACGACGTGCCGCGCGCCGCGCTGAAGCAGTGCGTCGGTGAAGCCGCCGGTGCTCTGGCCGACGTCGAGGCAGGTCGCGCCGGCGACGTCGATCCCGAGATGGGTCAGCGCACCGTCGAGCTTCAGCCCACCGCGCGAGATGTAGCGCAGCTCGGCGTCGTCGGTGATCTTCAGCGCGCAGTCTTCGGGCAGGTTTTCGCCTGCCTTGGCGGCAACGGCCCAGCCGCGCGGCCCGGCCCAGCTCAGGCCGCGTCGTGCGATCACGCGGGCCGCGGCCGATCGCGTCGGAGCGAGGCCCCGGGCGACGAGGAGCTGATCCGCGCGCGTCATTGG
>JAYVVB010000285.1:0-7651 GCA_043787455.1 Rhizobacter sp. | reverse complement strand
CTCGACTACATCACCCGCTTCGTCGCCGAGCTCGACGTCGGCACCGTCAACGTGCGCGAGGTCCCCGGCTACCGCCTCGAGCTCACGCCCTTCGGTGGCATCAAGGACTCGGGCCTCGGCTACAAGGAAGGCGTTCAGGAAGCGATGAAGAGCTTCACGAATCTCAAGACCTATTCCCTGCCGTGGGTGTGAGAGCCCTCACCCCAACCCTCTCCCGCAGGCGGGAGAGGGAGAAGCGCGGCAACGGCGTCGTGTCCCGTCTTCCGCTCGCGGGAGAGGGTTAGGGTGAGGGCGAGCCGATGCTGCCGCTCCTGAACCTCCTCGCCGCGATCGCGCTCCTCGTCTGGGGCACGCACATCGTGCGCACCGGGATGCTGCGCGTCTTCGGCGAGAACCTGCGCCGGATCCTGGCGACGAGCTTCAACAACCGGTTGCGCGCCCTTCTCTCGGGGCTCGGCGTCACGAGCGTCCTCCAGTCGAGCACCGCGACCTGCCTGATCGTCGCCTCCTTCGTCGGCAAGAACCTGGTGACGACGAGCGCGGCCCTGGCGGTGATGCTCGGCGCCGACGTCGGCACCAGCCTGATGGCGGTCGTGTTCTCGCTCGATCTCTCGTGGCTCTCGCCGCTCCTCATCTTCGTCGGCGTCACGGTCTTCATCTCGCGCCAGGACAGCGGCGTCGGCGCCGTCGGCCGGGTGCTGATCGGCCTGGGCCTGATCACGCTGGCGCTGCAGCTGATCGTCGGCGCGACGCGGCCGCTCACCGAGTCGCCGGCGGTCCGGGCGCTCCTCGTCGCGCTGCCCAACGACATGATCTTCGACATCGTCGTCGGCGCCGTCCTCACCGTGCTGTCGTACTCAAGCCTGGCGATCGTGCTCCTCATCGCCTCGCTCGCGGCGTCGGCGCTGATCCCGGTGACCGTCGCGCTCGGCCTGGTCCTCGGCGCCAACGTCGGCAGCGGCGTGCTCGCCATGCTCGCGACCGCCAACGCCTCGCCGCAGGTGAGGAGGCTGCCGCTCGGAAACCTGATCTTCAAAGTGACAGGTGCGCTCCTCTTCGTCTTCGTCCTGCCGCAAGCGCACGTGCTGCTGCAGCAGCTCGCGCCCGAGGTCCACTCGCAAGTGGTGCTCTTCCACCTCGGCTTCAACGTCACCCTCGCCATCCTCTTCATCGGCTTCACCGGCTTGGTCGGCCGCACCGTCGAGCGCTGGCTGCGCGAGCCGTCCCCGGGCGCCAACGGCACGCGCCCGCGCCACCTCGACCCGCTCGCCCTCACCATGCCGTCGCTCGCCATTTCGTGCGCGGCGCGCGAGGCCCTGCACCAGGCCGACGTCGTCGAGACCATGCTGCGCGGCATCATCCCGGTGATCCGCAACAACGACCTGCGCCTGTCGAGCGAGCTGAGAAAGCTCGACGACGTCGTCGACGAGCTGTACTCGGCGATCAAGTTCTACCTGACCCAGATCTCGGGCGAGGCGCTCGCCAAGGACGAGAGCCGGCGCTGGACCGACATCCTGTCGTTCACCATCAACATGGAGCAGATCGGCGACATCATCGAGCGCATCCTCCAGGACATCGAGGACAAGAAGGTCAAGAAGAACCGCAGCTTCTCCGACGCCGGCATGCAGGAGATCGTCCACCTGCACGAGCGGCTGCTCTCGAACCTGCGCCTGGCGATGAGCGTTTTCCTAGACGGCCACGTGCGCGACGCCAAGAGGCTGCTCGAGGAGAAGGCGCACTTTCGCGACCTCGAGCACGAATACGCGGGCAACCACATCGGGCGCCTGCGCGACAACACGGCGCAGAGCATCGAGACGAGCGCCCTTCACCTCGACCTCATCAGCGACCTGAAACGTATCAACTCGCACATCTGCGGCGTCGCCTACCCGATCCTCGAGTCGGCCGGCGCGCTCACGGCGACGCGCATCCGCCAGTCCCAGTTCGCCGCCCTCGGCACGCCCGATGAGGGTCGGCCGTGAACCGGAACGAGCGGCCATGCTGACGCTCGCCGACATCGCGCTGCTGTTCGCTCGCCACGGCGCCGAGCAGTACAGCGGCGAGCCGGTGACGCAGCTCGAGCACGCGCTGCAGACGGCGCACCTGGCCGAGCAGAGCGACGCGGGCGACGAGCTCGTCACCGCGTGCCTGCTGCACGACCTCGGCCATCTGCTCTACGTGAACGATGCCGCGGTTGCGATGGGCGCGACGCCGACGCTGCTGGGCATCGACGACACGCATCAATACTTCGCCCTGCCTTTTCTGCGCGGCTTGTTCCCAGACGTCGTACTCGCGGCCATCAAGCTCCACGTCGACGCCAAGCGCTACCTGTGTCATGCCAACGAGGGCTACTACGCGCGCCTCTCGGACGACTCGAAGCGGAGCCTGGTCCTGCAGGGCGGCATCTTCGACGCCGACCAGGCCGTGTCCTTTCTCGCCAAGCCTGGCGCCCGCGACGGGGTGATGCTGCGGCAATGGGACGACCTCGCCAAGCAGAAAGACTGGCGCACGCCGCCGCTCGCCCACTTCATGGGCCGGGCGGCGCGCTGCACCCTCGTCGCCCCGGCATGACGAGACGTCGACGCCGGCGCGACGCGTCGCCGCGTCCATGATCCTCACCTGGCCGGTCGTCACCGCCGTGCTCTTCGGCGCCTTGCTGCACGCATCGTGGAACGCGCTCATCAAGTCGGGGCGCGACGCGCAACTCGACACCGCGCTCATCCACCTCCTTGGCTGCGGCGTCGGCGCGGTGCTCGTCGCCATCGTCGGCCTGCCGCCGGTCGCGGCATTGCCCTGGCTCGCCGCCTCGGTCGTGATCCACGTCGGCTACTACATCACCCTGGTCGGCGCCTATCGCCACGGCGAGCTCGGCTTCGCCTACCCGATCATGCGCGGCAGCGCGCCGCTGCTTGTCGCGCTGATGAGCGGCCAGCTGATCGGCGAGCATCTGCCGCCCGCGGCCTGGCTCGGCGTCGCCGGGATCAGCGCCGGTGTGCTCGCCATCGGCTTGACGCGCTCCGCGCGCCACGGCGGCTCGCGTCGTCACGCTCTCGCCTACGCCCTGGCCAACGCCGCGATCATCGCCAGCTACACGATCGTCGACGGACTCGGCGTGCGCGCGTCGGGCCATGCGCTGCGCTACGTCGCATTGCTGTTCCTGGTCGACGGCGCGCCCTACTTCGCGATCGTCATGTGGCAGCGGCGCGCCGCGCTCGCGCCCTCGTTCGCCTACATGCGCGAGCGCTGGCCGGTCGCCCTGATCGGCGCATGCGCGTCGCTCGGCGCCTACGGCATCGCGCTCTGGGCGATGACGAAGGCGCCGGTGGCCTCGGTCGCGGCGCTGCGCGAGACCTCGGTGCTGTTCGCGGCGCTGATCGGCGTCGTCGTGCTCAAGGAGCGCTTTCGCTTGCAGCGTGCGCTCGGCACCGGCGCGGTCGTGATCGGCGTGATGGCGCTGCGCCTGGCCTGACCTGCGATGGCGCTTCCGACGCAGGCCCGCATCGTCGTCGTCGGCGGCGGCATCGCCGGGTGCTCGACGGCGTATCACCTCGCCACCCTCGGCGAGAAGGACGTGCTCGTGCTCGAGCAGGGCCGGCTCACCTGCGGGACGACCTGGCATGCCGCCGGCCTCGTCGGCCAGATGCGGCCGAACCGGACGATGACGCGGATGAGCAAGTACGGCATCGAGCTCTACGCGACGCTCGAGGCCGAGACCGGCCTGGCCACAGGCTGGAAGCAGTGCGGCAGCGTCAACGTCGCGAAGACGCACGAAAGGATGATGACCTTGCGCCGCCAGCTCGCGCTGGCCCGAAGCTTTGGCGTCGAGTGCGAGGAGATCAGCCCGGCTCGCGCCGGTGAGCTGTTCGCGCCGCTGCGCACCGACGACCTCGCCGGCGCGATCTGGATCCCGGGCGACGGCAAGGCCAACCCCGCCGACCTGACGATGTCGCTCGCAAAGGGCGCGCGCCTGCGCGGCGTCAGGGTCGTCGAGGAGGCCGAGGTGATCGCGGTGCGCAGCGAGCGCGCCGGCAACGGCGCGGCGGTCACCGGTCTCTGCGTGCGTCATGCGGGCGAAGAGCACGAGATCGCGTGCGATGTCGTCGTCAACTGCGCCGGCCAGTGGGCGCGCCAGTTCGGCGCGCTCGCCGGGGTCAACGTGCCGCTCTGGTCGGCCGAGCATTTCTACATCGTCACCGAGCGGATCGAAGGCGTCCATCCGATGCTGCCGGTGATGCGCGACCCCGATGGCTTCATCTACTACAAGGAAGAAGTCGGCGGCCTGCTCATGGGCGGCTTCGAGCCGAAGGCCAAGCCGTGGCGCGTCGACCCGATCCCGGCGACGTTCCAGTTCCAGCTCCTCGACGAGGACTGGGAGCAGTTCGAGCCGCTGATGACGGCGGCCATCCATCGCACGCCCTGCCTCGAGACGGCGCGGGTGAAGATGCTCCTCAACGGCCCGGAGAGCTTCACGCCCGACAGCAACTTCATCCTCGGCGAGGCGCCCGAGCTGCGTCGCTTCTTCGTCGCCGCCGGCTTCAACTCCGCCGGCATCGCGAACTCGGGTGGCGCCGGAAAGCTGATCGCCGAGTGGATCATCGCCGGGGCGCCGCAGACCGATCTCGCCGATGTCGACATCCGTCGCTTCGGCCCGCACACCGCCAACAAGAAGGCGCTCGCCGAGCGCACCGGCGAGACGCTCGGACTGCACTACGCGATGCGCTGGCCGCGCCAGGAGCTCGAGACCGCACGACCCCTGCGGACCAGCCCGCTCCACGACCTGCTCGCGGCGAAGGGCGCGGTCTTCGGCGCCAGGAACGGCTGGGAGCGCGCGAGCTACTTCCGCCCGGCCGCGGCAGGCGCATCGCCGTACCCGCCGACGCTCGCCAAGCCCGCCTGGCTCGCCGACGTCGTGCGCGAGCAGCGCGCCACGCGCAAGGCCGTCGCGCTCTACGACCAGACCTCGTTCGGCAAGATCCTGGTGCAGGGCGGCGCTGCGCTCGCCGTCCTGCAGCGCCTCTGTGCCAACGACATGGACATCGCGCCCGGGCGCATGGTCTACACGCCGATGCTCAACGAGCGCGGCGGCTTCGAGAGCGACGTGACGGTGACGCGTCTCGCGGCCGAACGCTTCCTCGTCGTCACCGGCTCGGCGCAGGCGCCGCGCGACATCGACTGGATCGAGCGCCATCTGCGTGCGAACGAAGTGGCCGTCGTCACCGACGTCAGCGGCATGACATCGGTGCTCTCGCTCATGGGCCCGAACGCGCGCGCTTTGCTCGGCCGCGTCGGCGCGCCCGACACCTTCGAGGCGATCGGCCCCGAGCAGCTCCGCTTCTCGACGACGCGCGAGATCGACCTCGGCTTCGCGCGCGTTCGCGCCGCGCGCATGAGCTACGTCGGCGGGCCGGGGTACGAGCTCTACGTCCCGGTCGAGATGGCGCGTCACGTCTACCTCGCGCTCCACGAGGCGAGCGAGGGGATGGGCGTCGACGGCAGCGATCTCGCCGACGCCGGCTACTACGCCCTCGACTCCTTGCGTATCGAAGCCGGTCGGCGCGCCTGGGGCGCCGAGCTCGGCGCCGACGAGACGCCGTTCGAGGCCGGCTCGATGTTCGCCGTGAAGCTTGGCAAGCAGGGCGACTTCATCGGCCGCGCGGCGCTGCTCGCTCTGCAGTCGACGCCGCTGAAGAAGCGCCTGGTGACGATCGTCCTCGACGATCCCGAGGCCTATGCCTGGGGTGGGGAGACGCTGGCTGTCGCAGGCGAGCAGGTCGGCGAGCTGTCATCGGCAGGCTGGAGCGCAGCGGCCGGCCGCTGCATCGGCCTTGGCTATCTGCGCGGCACGGCGGCCGGGCGGGAGCACGCCGGCAGCCCGGTCAGCGTCGACCTGTGGGGCGAGCGGACGAAGGCCTCGGCATGGGACCGCTGGACCGCACCACCTGCCTGACGCGGCGGCGACGACGCGACCCCCTGAAATATTTTTTCACCACCGCGGTGGTTGATAACTGTGTGCACAACCTGCGCGCAAGCGGCGAATCCGCGCCAATGGCGGGCCTGTCGATCGATTGCCTCATTTCTCGGCAGCGCCTTACCCTGGCTTGACTTCGCCGATGGATGGACTGTTCGAATCCCGAGAGGGCCGCTAAGCTCAGCGTGATGCACCCGAAGCCCGACGCTCCCGACACGCTTCCCCGCGGCCGCATCCTTGCCGTCGACGATTCGCCGGTGGTTCGTGTCCTCATCACGGCATCGCTCGAGGCGCTCGGCTACGTCGTCGAAGCGGTCGACAGCGGCTTCGCGGCGCTCGAGGCGAGCAAGCTCGAGCCCTTCGACGCGGTCGTCCTCGACGTCGACATGCCCGGCATGGACGGCCTGGCCGTCGGGCGCGCGCTGCGTAGCGATCCGAAGACCTCCGCGTCGATGATCGCCATGCACACCAGCGTCGAGGAAGCGGTCGTTCGCGACGGCTTCGACGACTACGACATCTTCGTTTCGAAGTCCTGCAGCGCGCGCAGCCTGGGCGAATCGGTCGATCTCATGATCCAGAACTACCGTCGGCAGGCGGCGGAGTCGGCCTAGTGCTCCAGCGCCGGGCGGGTCGCTACTCGACCTTGCCGACCGCGCGCACCGCCTTCGTCATCTCGGCGGCGTCGGCGTCCCAGTAAGCCTGGAACTGGGGCGCATCGAGGTACTCGATCGGGCTCCCGGCCCTGGCGATCACCTGGCGCACGTTTGGGTCGGCGGCGACCTTGGCGGAGACGACGCGGAGCTTTCGGATCACGTCATCGGGAGTTCCCGTCGGCACGAACAGCGCCGACCACTGCGCGAAGCGCACCGGATGGCCGAGCTGCTTCAGGCTGGGCACATCGGGCAGCGCCGCGAGCGGTTGCTCGCCCCAGTGCGCGAGGGCGCGGAGCTTGCCAGCCTGGATCTGCTGTACGACCGTCGACGGGCCGCTCGCGATTGCATCGACCTGGCCGGCGAGCAGCGCGACCACCGCCGGCCCGGCTCCGGTGTACGGTATGTGGGTCATGCGAAAGCCGGCCTCGGCCTTCAGCATCTCCATCGGCATGTGCATCGTGCCGTAGTTGCCCGAGCTGCCGTAGTTGTAGGCGCCGGGGTTCTTGCGCGCATCGGCCAGGAAGTCGTTGAGCGTCTTCCAGCGCGAGTCAGCGCGCACGACGAGCACCGTCGGGTCGGCGGTGAAGCGCGCGATCGGCCTGAACTGGCTCAGCTGGTACGCGGGCTTTCGGCCGAGCAACTTGTCGGCCTCGGGCAGGATCGAGATCGACGACAGGCTCATCAGCACGGTGTAGCCGTCGGCCGCCGCGCGCGAGGCGACGCCGATGCCGAGCGCGCCGCCGGCGCCGGCGCGGTTCTCGACCACGACCGGCTGCTTCAGCTCGCGCGCCATCGCCTCCGCGACCGGCCGGGCGACGGTATCGGCGACGCCGCCGGGAGGGAACGGAACGATCATCGTGATCGGCTTGTCGGGATAGCTCGACTGCGCAGCGGCAACGCCGGCAAGAACAATCGTGGCGCTGGCGAAAGCGCTGCGGGTGAGGAGATGTCGGCGGTTCATGGCGACGATCCTAACCAGTGCACCGCGCCGCGATCCCGGTGCCCGCCTTAACATGCTGCGACGATCCGGCCG
>JAYVVB010000284.1:0-8121 GCA_043787455.1 Rhizobacter sp. | reverse complement strand
CTCGACTACGACGTCACCGATCGGCTGACCCTCACCGCCGGTCTGGCCTACCTTCGCGACCGCAAGCGCGCTTCCTCCGATGTCGGCCTCAGTGACAAGTTTGCGTCACTCAATCTGCAAAACGTCCCGCAGTTCGGCGCGATCGGTCTACCGCCGAATCTGTACGGTCCCCTGGGCGGTCTGCAGTTCTTCTACGCCAACACGCCGAACCACGGTCCGGTCAACTTCCCGAATGCGAACGAGTCGGGGGCGTTGACCGGAAACAAGCTTACCGAAGCTCTGCGCGCGGCCTACAACTTCGGGCAGTTCGACGCCTACGCCAGCTACACCACCGGCTGGAAGGCCGGCGCCTTCAACCTGTCCTCGGACAGCCGGCCGCCGGATGCCAACGGCGTCGGGCGGACGGCTGCACCGGAGAACGTCACAGCGTTCGAAATCGGACTGAAGACGGAGTTCAAGGGCGGATTCGCCACACTTGCCGTCTTCAATCAGTCGATCAAGGGCTTCCAATCAAACCTCTACACGGGCACCGGCTACAGCCTGGTCAATGCCGGCAAGGAATCGACCCGCGGCTTCGAACTCGATGGCGGATATCAGGCGACGCCCTGGCTGGCTCTGACCGGCGCCGCGACCTATCTGAGCGCCAAATACGACTCCTTCACCCAAGCGCCGTGCGTCAGCTTCGACACGGTGCGTTGTCCGACCAACCCGGCCACGGGCCTCACGCCCAACTTTCGCGATCTGAGCGGCGACCGCCCGGCCGGCATCCCGAGGTGGACGATCTCGACGTCGGCCACGCTCACCCGCGACCTCGGCAATGGCTACGGCGGATTCCTGCGCGGCGAATTCGACTACACCAGCAAGACCCAACTCGTCGAAACCACGCCTGCTGAACTGTCGAGCTACGGCCAGCGAAACGTGAACGCGAGCATCGGCTTGAGCAACCGTCCTTATCACTTCGAGGTGATGCTCTGGGCGCGCAACCTCCTAGACTATCGAACGATCATCGCCACCTTTCCGACAGTGGCCCAGACGGGCAGCTACAGCGGCTTCGCCAATCAGCCGCGGACGTTCGGCGTGACCGTGCGAACACGCTTCTGAATCCGACATGGCCGGGCAGTCCCATTCTTCCAGCGGACCCGACATGACCCACTACGACACGCTCATCGTCGGCGCCGGCCTGTCGGGTGTCGGTGCCGGCTACGCGGTGCAAACGCATTGCCGAGACAGGAGCTACGCGATCCTCGAGGGCCGCGACACGATCGGCGGCACCTGGGACTTGTTTCGCTATCCGGGCGTCCGATCGGACACCGACATGTACACGCTGGGCTATGCCTTTCGGCCCTGGACCAGACCGCAGTCGATGGCCGACGGTGCGTCGATTCTCCAGTACGTGCGCGACACGGCATCGGAATTCGGGATCGACCGACACATCCGCTTCCAGCACCGCGCACGCCATGCTTCCTGGTCAAGCAGCGAGCGGCGCTGGACGCTCGAGATCGAGGTCGGCCCTGAACGTCGCATTGTCACGTACACCTGCGGCTTTCTCTACCTCTGTGGGGGCTACTACGACTACGCGGAAGCCTTCGAGCCGGACTTTGCCGGCCGCTCCGACTTCAGGGGACGCATCGTCCATCCGCAGTTCTGGCCCGAGGATCTTGACTACAGCGGCAAGAATGTCGTGGTCGTCGGCAGCGGCGCAACCGCCGTGACGCTCGTGCCGGCAATGAGCGGATCCGCGGCCCATGTGACGATGCTGCAGCGCTCGCCGAGCTACATCGCTTCATTGCCGGGCAGCGACAGCTTCGCCAACGCGATGCATCGCTGGTTTCCTGCCCGGCTCGCGCACCGCCTGGCACGTGTCAAGAGCGTGTTCCTCAGCTGGGCCTTCTTTCAACTTTGCCGACGCCGCCCGGCATTGGCCAAGAAGTTGTTGCGCATCGGCGTCGCAAAGTCCCTCCCTGCGGAATTCGACATCGACACCCACTTCAAACCGCGCTACGAGCCCTGGGACGAGCGTGTCTGTTTCGTTCGCGACAGCGACCTGTTCAGCGCCATTTCCGCCGGACGCGCCCAAATCGTGACCGACACGATCGAGCGGTTCACGCCCGAGGGTCTGCTACTCGCGTCGGGACAGACGCTGCCGGCCGATATCGTCGTCACCGCCACTGGTTTGAAACTCAAGGCCTGTGCTGGACTGACGCTGCAAGTCGATGGCAAAGCCATCGACCTCGGCAAGACGTACGCCTTCCAAGGCCTGATGCTGAGTGGGGTGCCGAACCTCGCCTTCTGCGTGGGGTACTCCAACGCGTCTTGGACCTTGCGCGCCGATCTGGCGTCGCGCTATGTCACGCGGCTCGTCAACTTCATGGATCGCAAGGGCTTCCGCCAGTGCCTCCCGACCTGCGGCGAGTCGGAGATGACTCCGGAGCCACTGATCGGCCTGCGCTCCGGCTACGTTCTTCGCTCGGTCGAGAGCTTTCCAAAGCAGGGGGGCGAGGCTCCTTGGAGGCTGACACAGAACTACTACATCGATCTCGTGAAGATGCTGTTGCGGCCGGTTGCACACAAGAACCTGGCGTTCTCGCGCTAGCTCGATTCGGTTCAACTTCAAGGACGGTATGAACATTCGACCATCGAGCGCGTTCGAGGTCGGCGGCCGCAAGGCGGCCTACGTCCTTGTCATCTGCTCGCTGCTGCGCGCGATGAGCTATGCGGACTGGCAAGTGATGTCCGTGGTGCTGCAGCCGATGAAGGTGGACCTGCAATTGAGTGATGCGCAAATCGGCATTGCCAACTCAGCGTTTTTTATCGGCGTCATTCTCTTTACGCTGCCCGTTGCCCATTGGGTCGACGTCTGGAGCCGAAAGATGATGATCGGTCTCATGGCGATCGGGTGGAGCGTGTTCACACTGGGCACTGGACTTGCGTCAGGATTCACATCGCTGCTCTTGACGCGTCTGGGCGTGGGCGTCGGAGAGGCCGGCTTCGGGCCGGGAGGTACAGCACTGGTCTCTGCCTCCTACCCGGAATCGAAGCGGGGGCAAAAGCTCGGCATCTTCAATGTCTTCATCACCGTCGGCGTCATCTTCGGCGTGATCGCGGGCGGCTACCTATCGGCCAACTTCGGCGGCTGGCGGACACCGTTCTACGTCTTTGGAATTCCCGGCATTGTTCTAGGCGTCCTCGCCTTCTTCATGCAGGACTACCACCTCAAGAAGACCGATGGCACGGACGTCCAGCACGAGCCTTTCTTGTCCAACCTGAAGCAGCTGTTGCGGATCAGGACGCTTCGCTGGCTCTTCGTCGGGCTCGGCATGTACGCCGTATTGCAGATCTCGATAGGCACCTGGTTTCCGTCGCTCCTTATGCGGGCCTACGACATCAAGGAAGACAAGGCGGGTCTGGTCATGGGCGTCGTGACGATCATCGGCCTGTCCGGGCCGATCCTCGGAGGCGTCCTCGCCGACAAGTGGCAGAAGAGACATCCGGGCGGCCGCATGCGGTTGGCGGCGGTGAGCATCGCCATCGCCTCGGTGTTCGTGTTTCTTGTCTTGCTCGCCGCGCTCGATGTCAACAATCGCCCCTTGATGATCTTTTGTGCGGCAATGATGCCCTTGCACAGCATCTTCGTGGGCATGGCTTTGCCCGCCGTGGCGGCCACCAGTCAGGACGTCGTCGCGCCCCGTTTGCGCGGCATGTCCTGGGGTGTGGCGACGGTGGCCCTGTTCCTTCTCGGCGGTGCTTGGGGGCCCCTGTTGGTCGGCAGCGTGTCTGATCACTACGACGGAGGCTACCGAGGCCTGGCGCTCGGGCTCGCCATCACCGGACTGTTCGGACTCGTCGCGAGCTGGCTGTGGTGGGTCGCGGCAAGGCACGTCGAGGCCGACATGGCACGAGCAGGCGAAACCGCTTGATGAAGGCCGTTGTCTGTCAGAACCGCCAGCTTACGGTCGTCGACCGCCCGGAGCCGGTGCCGGGCAAGGGGCAGGTTCTGGTCAAGGTTCTGCGCTGCGGCATCTGCGGATCCGACCTGCACGTCCGCAAGCATTGCGAGCAGTGGGGCGAGGTCATGGCGCGCAGCGGCTACCGGGCTTTGCTGCGGTCAGAGCAGCAGGTCGTGTTCGGCCACGAGTTCAGCGCAGAAGTTATTGACTACGGCCCTGACTGCAAGCGGGCCGTGAAGCCGGGCGCACGGGTGGTCGCCCTGCCTGTGTTGCGTCGTGGCGCCGAGATCGATCTCATCGGCCTGGCCGAGCACACCGATGGGGCCTACGCCGAGCGCCTCCTCGTCGAGGAATCGATGATGATGCCCATTCCTAACGGCCTTTCCCCGGACTTGGCTGCCCTGACGGAGCCGATGGCCGTGGGACTGCACGCCGTCGCGCTCGGCGAGGTCGATCGGCGCGATGTGGCGGTCGTGATCGGATGCGGGCCGGTCGGGCTTTCGGTCATCTGCCTGCTCAAGGCGCGTGGGATTCGTCAGATCATTGCCAGCGACTTTTCCCCCGGGCGGCGTCTCCTCGCCACGGCGTGCGGCGCCGATGTCGTGATCGATCCCGCCGAGACCTCTCCCTATGCGAATTGGGCCGCGGCCGGATATATCCCGGACGTGCCGCATCTGCTGGGTTTGCTGGTCGACACCAGCGAGAAACTGCGGAGACTTCCTTTGCCCTGGTGGCAAGTTTGGCGTCTGATCGACAAGGTTGTCGGCAAGCCCCGGGGGCCGATCGTCTTTGAATGCGTCGGCATGCCCGGAGTGCTGCAAAGCATCATCGAGGGCGTGCCGCAGTTCGCTCGTATCGTCGTCGTTGGCGTCTGTATGCAGACCGACGTGATCGAAGGTGCGGTTGCGATCAACAAGGGGGTCGTACTTCGATTCGCCGCGGGGTACTCTCCGCTCGAATTCCGCGACTCCCTGCATTTGATCGCCGAGGGCAAGCTGCGCTGTGCGCCGATGATCACCGGCACGGTCGGCCTTTCGGGCGTCGATGCAGCGTTCGACGCACTTGCCGATCCTGAGCGACACGCCAAGATCTTGGTCGATCCCGAAAGCACTGTCGCAGCGCTCTAGGGAAAGAGGTTAGACGCACTATCGATCACCTCACTCACCGCCGCCGGATTTTTTCTTTGGCCAACGAACTCTTGGGTGCGTCTCGATGTTCCGAAAGTCTTTGTGCTGCGGCTAGCTAGTGGACGACGGCGCTGCCGGCCGACAACGGGCTCTCGAACATCTCCACGTCGGCGCAGTGAAAGCCGTCGCGGCCACGCCGCTTGGCCTCGTAGAGCGCTTCGTCAGCGCGACGCAGCAGGGCGACGTCATCGGTCTCGCCCGACGCGCACATCGCCACGCCGATGCTCGCCGTCACTTGAAGCATTCGGCCGGCGAGCGCGATCGGCTGGCGCAGCGATTCGACGAGCTTTCTCGCGACGGCCTGCGCGTCGGCCAGGCCGCCGAGCTGCTCGAGGATGATCGTGAATTCGTCGCCGGCAAGGCGCGCGACCGTGTCGTATTGGCGCACCGCGCCCTGCATGCGGCTGGCGAAGACCTTGAGCAGCTTGTCGCCGGTCTCGTGGCCGAAGGTGTCGTTGATGCTCTTGAAGCGATCGATGTCGAGGAACAGCAACGCCATCGGCTTGCCGCGCGCCGCCCGGGTCATGCCCTGGCGCAGGCGATCGTTGAAGAGTGCGCGGTTCGGCAAGCCGGTGAGCGTGTCGAATTCGGCCAGGCGACGCAGGCGCCCTTCGGCGATCTTTCCGTCGTTGATGTCGGTGTAAGTGCCTGCGAGGCGGAGTGCCTGGCCGGCGCTGTCGCGTTGCACGACCCGACCGCGGGCGCGAATCCAGAGCCAGTCCTCGACCCCGCGGCGCAGCCGGTATTCAGCGAGGTACAGCGCCGCCGTGCCGGTCACCGCGGCTTTCACCTGCGTCAGCACGGTGGGCAGGTCGGCGGGATGGACGAAAGCCTGGAAGTCGACGGCCGGGGCGGTGATCTCTTCGGCCGGCTCGCCGCGCATCGCCGCCGCCTGTGCGCTGTGATAGATCGTGCCGGCCGCGATGTTCCAGTCGAAGAGCGCGAGGCCCGAGCCCTCGAGCGCGAGTGTCAGACGCTCCTCGCTCATCGCCAGCCGCATCTCGGCCTCGTGGCGCGCGGTGATGTCGTTTGTCAACCCGTAGACGCTTTTCACTGTGCCATCGGGGTCCGCGTTCGGCACAAGCGTCGTCTCGACCCATCTCGGACCCGCGGGGGTGCGCATCTCGCGCTCGTAGACGATCCTTGCGCCTCCGAGTGCGCTCTCGACGTGCGGCCGGAACGCGCGATAGGCCTCGTCGCCGTAGACCTCGGCGAGACTCTTCCCGAGCAGCGCGGAAGTGTCGAGCCCGAGCCAGTCGCCGTAGGCGCGATTGGCGAAGCGGAAGCGCTGATCGACGTCGATCCGGGACACGAGCGCCGGCATGTTGTCGGTCACGAGCCTCAGCTCCTCCTCGCTTTGGCTTAGCAGCGTGGCGGCCGTCGACAGGCGCTCCTCGACCCGCTTGCGCTCGCTGATGTCGAGGTGCGTGCCGACGAGGCGAAGGGCCGATCCGTCCGGCGCGCGATCGACGATCATGGACCGGCTCGACAGCCAGATGTAGTGGCCGTCGCGATGCCGCATCCGATGTTCGCACTCGTGGTTCGTGACGTCGCCGCGCAACTGCGGCAGGATGGCGTCGACGAGCGCGCGGTCATCGGGATGAATCAGCGCCCTCCACTGGCGGCCTTGCGGCATTGCGTCGTCGTCGCCGAAGCCGAGGAGGACTCGCTCCCGGGCGTTGACGACGACGTCGCCGCTCGGCACGTGCAGGTCCCACAGGCCCAGGTCGGCGCCGCGCAACGCGAGCTCGACGCGCTCGGACGCGAGCCGACGCTCCCGCTCGATCGTCTCGGCAGCCTCGCCCCAGGTGCGGCGGCGGCGCTGGTGCAGCTGCAAGGCGAGGCCTGAGCCAACGGCCAGGATCGCGAACATCGCCGCGAACTGGCCCGCGCGCTCCCACCAGGGCAGATAGACGCTCGCAAGCGATCGGCTGACTGCGACGACCAGCGCCCTGTCGATGTGCAGGTCGCCCCGCTCGATCGTGCGCATCGCCACGACGCGCTTGTCGCCGCTGCCGTCCGCGGCGGTCGCAAGCGTCGTCACGGCTCCCGAACGCAGGTGCGCGGCGAGCGATCTTTGCGCAGCGGTCGCGGTCGGCGTGCTCGCGCCGCGCTCGGCCGGCGTGCTGAGGAACACCTTACCGTCGCGGTGGATCAGCGCCGTGCGCATGTCGGGCGCGTAGAGGACCGAGCGCAGGAGGCCGGTGAAGTAGCTCGAGTCGAGCGTCGCCGTGATCACGCCGGCGAACGCTCCGTTGCCGTCGATGAGGGCGCGGCTGGCGACGACGAGATAGGTGCCGCGGACGGAGGAAAAGGGCGGCGAAACGTAGAGCATCGTCCGGTCGGCGCCGTGCCACGGCGCGTCGAAGTACTCGCGCTGCTTGAAATTCTTGCCGGTCAGGTCGGGGAGGCTCGACGCGAGTACCGTTCCGGCGCTGTTCAGGACCAGCATCGAGCTCACGCCCGGCATGGCGTCCGCGAGAAGCTTCAGCTTCGGTTCCATCCACGGCGCAGGCCCCGAGAGATCGGCGCCCTTGAGCTCGGCGTCGATCCCGAGCAAGGCCTTGTTGGCGCCATCGAGCTGCAAAAGCAGGTTCTCGTCGATGACTCGGGCCTGGGTCTGGAGCCGGTCAGCCTCCTGCGCCTGGACGGCGCTGCGCTCGCGGTACAGCGTCATGGCGAGCACGGTGGTGAGGACGAGCAGCATCACGCCGAGGGCCAGCCATTCGGCAAGGAATCGTCGGCTCAGCGTGCTCAATGGGCCCATGACGGCCGAGGCTACCAGCCAAGCGCCGGCGCCGTGCGAGGAATTGACCGCGAAGGCGGTGCTAATCCCGCTCGATGAGGCCCAGCTCGACGAGCAGGAATACGTCGTCCTCGGCGATCTCGCGCAGCGAATCGAATCGGCCCGAGGCGCCGCCATGGCCGACCTCGAGGTTGATCTTGAAGAGGAGCGGCCGGTCGTCGGTCTTCAACGTGCGCAGCTT
>JAYVVB010000283.1:0-10511 GCA_043787455.1 Rhizobacter sp. | reverse complement strand
TTGCAGCGCTACAAGCGATCCGGACAGCGACCCGGGCACCGATGCAGGGCGGCTACAGCGATGCGACCCAGGAACTGATCATGCGCAGCGCCGCCGAGGTCATTGAGTTCCACACGCAGATTCTCCCGGGGCTCAGCCTGGAGCTGAGGCAAGCCTGCGAGGCTTGGGTCAACCGGCTCTACCTGACCTACATGGAGCTGCCGGACAACATGCGGGCCCAGCCGCGGCTTGTGGACGCCCAAGCGCCGCTGATCGCCGCGGGCCTGGGGTTCAAAGACGCTGCCAACACAGATCCCGAATACGTAATCTTCAAGACCCTGGTGGGGTACGAGTCGGTTTTTCCGCCCGCTTGGGCCGACAGGAACTTCCACTACGTGGAGGCCGAGGCCTATCGGCAGGGCGTGTTTCCTGGGCTGATCGATTCGGTGACCGACGACACCGCTGAGGCTTGGCTTCGTCGACTGGACCTCTTCGCGCGGGCCGACGGCACGGATGGGGCGACGTTTACGTCCTTCGGCAAGTTCCTGGGCCAGTTGGCGGAAGCCAAGCCGGAGATCGTGCTGGACTACTTGCCGCGCCTTGACGTACCCCTCAAGACCTTCCTGCCCGGGATGTTGAACGGACTGCTGAAGAGCGTCCTGAGGCCGAAGACGCTCGCGGTGATGGATCAGTGGATCGCCGACGGGCAAAACCTGGCGCTGATCGCATGGCAGCAACGCGTGGCTGATTCGTTCGATCAGGGATTGCTCAGTCGGATCCTGCAGCGCGCCATGGCGATCAACGATTTGGCCACTGTGACCAACGTGCTGATCGCCTCGGCCGACCAGTTCGACGCACACCCCGGCACGCTGATCTCAGAAGTGTTCATGCCAGCCATCGTCTTCTTGGAGGCGTCTCGCCAGTACGACTGGCTACGCTGGCGGTGGACCTCGTGGCTTGGCAAGGGAATCGTCGAAGGGCTGGACGAAGGCAGCGCTGAACGTCTGCTACAGGCGCTGGTGCGCTGCCCAGAACTGGAACACAACTGCGAATACATGGTGGCCTCGGTCGCCAAGAACTTCCCGTTCAAGGTGCTGCGCTTTATCGGCGAGCGCATCCAGCTGGCTAAGAGCGACGCGGCGCCAGCGGACTATGAGGCCGTCCCATTTGACCCTCACATGCTAAGAGAGGCGCTGCAGGCACAGCTCGCCAAGTCGCCCGACGTGGTGCTTGAAGAAGCACAGGCCTGGTTCCGGACCGACCGCCTGCGCTTTCCATACGGGGGCGCTCGAACAGTGGTGTCGATCTTCCCGGCCGTGGAAGGCGAGATGGTCACGCACCTGATGCAGATCGCGACGGAGGGCGGCCGAGGCGAACTCGCTTTCCTATTGGCGCTATTGGAGGCCTACAACGGCCAGCAGTTCCTGTATCCCATCCTGCGGGCTCTGGTTGCCCGATTGGAGCCCGACGACGCCTTGCTGAAGGTCGTGGCGCGCGTCTTCGAGCATTCAGGCGTCGTGAGCGGCGTGTTCGGCTATGCCGAGCTCAATGTTGAGAGGAGGGGCTGGATCCAACCTTGGCTTGAAGACGAGAACGACAAGGTCCGTGCCTATGGGCAGAAGCGCATTCGTGAGCTCGACGCGACCATCGCGTCGGAGACACGGAGGGCCGAGATAGACGTAGCGATGCGGCGCCTTGCCTACGGGGAGGAAGTGCGCGGCAACGGGGAGAGGCGCTGACTTACTGCCTTCGAATGCCCGAACGGCTGGTCAGCAGCGTAAACCGGCAGGCCAGTCCGCCAGAAGACTAGTGACCGCCAATTGAGATCACCGACATTGGCCACGCCAACCCGACCGTCGGTTTGCAGTCTTGAGCGGCAATTCGTACAACTTATGTGTGTGGACACTAACTACGCGTCTACAGGCTGGCTGCGCCTACGTTCGACTACGCCGTACCGACTCTCCAGTTCCACATAGAGTGGGCAGAATTCCATCTACGGTGAACATCGACAACCGGGCCTCGGGTTTGCCCGGTGATAGGCCGGTCGCATCGCCGGCATTGATCCGCTCTTAGCACTCTACAGCCTCGAGTGCTAATATCCGCGGAACCGAAAGGGGGCTCAAGGTGTCTGATATCGCCATGAAGAACTCTGCTGTGAATGCTCTCTCCGTTCGTGACCCTTGGGCGGTGGTGCCCTCGCTGGGCAACCTCGACGCCTACATCAGCGCGATCAGCCGCGTCCCGCTTCTGACCCAGGAAGAGGAAACCGATTTCGCCCGTCGTCTGCGCGACGATGGCGACCTCGCCGCGGCCGGTCGGCTCGTCGTCTCGCACCTGCGTCTGGTCGTCTCGATCTCGCGCAAGTACTTGGGTTACGGCCTGCCGCACGGCGACCTGATCCAGGAAGGCAACGTCGGCCTGATGAAGGCCGTGAAGCGATTCGATCCCGACCAGGGCGTCCGCCTGGTCAGCTACGCCATGCACTGGATCAAGGCCGAGATCCACGAGTACATCCTGAAGAACTGGCGCATGGTCAAGGTCGCCACGACCAAGGCGCAGAGGAAGCTCTTCTTCAACCTGCGCTCGATGAAGCAGTCCATGAAAGACGACGCCGAGGACCAGGACACGCACCGCGGCACGCTCACCCAGAGCGAGGTCGACTCGCTCGCCAAGACCCTCAACGTCAAGCGCGAGGAAGTCCTCGAGATGGAAACCCGTCTCTCGGGCGGCGACGTCGCGCTCGAGCCGCAGACCGACGACGGCGAGGAAAGCTATGCGCCGATCGCCTACCTGGCCGACGATGCATCGGAGCCGACGCGCGTGCTCGAGGCGAAGAAGCGCGACTGGCTCGCCACAGGCGGCATTGCCCTGGCGCTGGATGCGCTCGATGCGCGCAGCCGCAGGATCGTCGAGGAGCGCTGGCTCAAGGTCAACGACGACAGCTCGGGTGGCATGACGCTGCACGACCTGGCTGGCGAATACGGCGTCAGCGCCGAGCGAATCCGCCAGATCGAGGTCGCCGCCATGAAGAAGATGAAGAAGGCGCTCGCCCACGCAGCTTGAGCCGCGCGGGCAACCGCCTTCGCATTCAGGATCGTTCCCTCCCCGCTTCGCTCCCCCGGAGAGGGAGGAGCCGGCCCCGATGGGGCCTCTTTTCTTTCAGCTGGCGACCAGCTGTTTGATGTCTGCGGCGAGCACCTTCGGGTCACCGCCGTAGGGCACGAAGAGGCGCACGCGTCCCTTCGGGTCGAAGACGAACGACGCGGCGCTGTGATCCATCGAGTAGCTGCCGGGCGACTTGCCGCCGACCTTGGCGTAGAACACCTTGAACTCCTTGGCCGCGGCCGCTGTCTGCTCGGCGTTGCCGCGCAGAGCGATGACGCCGGGGCCGAAGTTGGCGACATAGGCCTTGAGGATCTCGGCCGTGTCGCGCTCGGGGTCGATGGTCACGAACACCGTCTGCAGCTTGTTCCCATCCTGGCCCATGAGCGTCCGGATCTGCGCCAGCTCGGCCATCGTCGTCGGGCAGACGTCCGGGCACTGGGTGTAGCCGAAGAACACGACCGTGACCTTGCCGGCCCAGTCGGCCAGCGTGCGCGGGCGGCCGTCGACGTCGGGCAGTTCGAGCTTGCGCGCGAATTCTGCGCCGGTGATGTCGGTGAAGTGGAAGGTGGGCTTGGCGCCCTGGCCCGAGAGGCGATCGCAACCGGTCAGGACCATCAAGCCGGCCACACCTGAGACGAGACGACGACGGCTTGGATTCACAGCATCGGCCAGAGATAGTGATCGACCAGCAGCGCCGCGAACAGCAACGTCAGGTGAACGATCGAGAAGCGGAAGGTCTTCTTCGCCAGCGCGTCGGAATAGTCACGCCGGAGGCGCCAGCCATAGCCGCTGAACATTACGCCGAGGACGATCGCCGCGGCCAGATAAATGGGCCCGCTCATGCCGGTGACGAAAGGCAGCAGGGTCGCCGCGAACAGCACCAGCGTGTAGAGGAAGACGTGCAGGCGCGTGAACTCGGAGCCGTGCGTCACCGGCAGCATCGGCAGGCCGGCGCGCCGGTAGTCGTCGGCGCGGTAGAGCGCGAGCGCCCAGAAATGCGGCGGCGTCCAGAGGAAGATGATGAGGCAGAGGATCAAGGCCTCCGGCCCGACCTCGCCCCGGATCGCGGCCCAGCCGAGCACCGGCGGCATCGCTCCCGACGCGCCGCCGATGACGATGTTCTGCGGCGTGAGCGGCTTGAGCAGGACGGTGTAGACGACCGCGTAGCCGATGAACGTGGCCAGCGTCAGCCACATCGTCAGCGCGTTCACGGTGAGCCAGAGGACGAGGCTGCCGGCAACGCCGAGCACGGCCGAGAACGCGAGCGCCTGGCCGCGGGTGAGCTCGCCGGTGGCGGTGGCGCGCCACGACGTGCGCGCCATGCGCGAATCGATGCGTTGCTCGACCAGGCAATTGAACGCTGCGGCAGCGGCAGCGACGAGCCAGATGCCGACGACCGCGCCCGACGCGAGGCGCCAGTCGGGCAGGCCCGGTGCGGCGAGCAGCATGCCGATCAGAGCGCAGAAGACGATGAGCTGGACGACGCGCGGCTTCGTCAGCGCGTAGTACTGGCGCAGCTTGGAGGCGAGCGCGACGCTGCGCGGAACGGTCGGGGCGAGGGTCTGCGACATCTGCAGCGATTCTATGAAGCCAGCCCCGGCTGTGCGGTGGCGCTCGCCAATCGCCTGTCGCGGCGCTCGGGCGCACTGCGCACGGCGAGGATCGTCAGAACGACGACGAGCCCCGCGGCGCCGGCCGTGTGGGCGACCGCGGCGACCAGCGGCCAACCGAGGAGGACGTTGCCGAGTCCGCTGGCCGCCTGCCAGGCGACGAGCGCCGCCAGCGCCTCTGCGAGGCGACGGCCATCTCCGCCGCGCAGGTGCAGTCGCCATGCGAGCAGCACGAGCGCCGGCAGCACGACGACGGCGCCGAGTCGATGGGCCATGTGGATCGCCGTCAGCGCCTGGAACGGCAGGAAGTCGCCGTCGCCGCCGGTGCCGAGCGGCCTCTGCACAGCGAAAGCGGAAGCCATGTCCATGTCGGGCCACCATGTGCCCTGGCAGGTCGGGAAGTCGCGGCAGGCGAGCACGGCGTAGTTGCTGCTGACCCAGCCGCCGAGCGCGACCTGCAGCACCGTGAGGGCGGCGACGACGAGCACGGCAGCGCGCAGCCCCGGCGAGAGCGACAGGGTTCGAGGCCGGTAGCCTTCGACCTGGACCGCGAGCAGCGCCAGCAGGCCGAGCCCGCCGAGCAGGTGCAGCGTGACGATCGCAGGATAGAGGCGCATCGTCACCGTGAACGCGCCGAACGCGCCCTGCAGGCAGACCCAGACGAGGGTCAGCCAAGCCCAGCCCGACCCGATGCCAGGAACGCCGCGACGCCGTGCCCTCACGGCCAGCACGACGAGGGCGATGATCAGCAGCCCGATCGACGTCGCGCCGTAGCGATGCGCCATCTCGATCCACGCCTTGGCCGGCGTGACCGAGCCGGTGGGGATCGCAGCCTCGGCCGACGCGATCGGCACGTGCGCGCCGATCGGGCTGGCGTGGCCGTAGCAGCCGGGCCAGTCGGGACAGCCGAGCCCGGAATCGCTGAGGCGCGTGAAGGCACCGAAGAGCACGAGGTCGAAGCTCAGGAAGAGCGTCATCAGCGCGAATGCGCGCAGCCCTGCGGCCGGCCCGGCGCCGCGTCGACGTGCCCGCCACCAGAGCAGCGGCCCGGCGGCGAGGAGCGCGCCCGCAACGAGGACGCCCAGCAGCGGCGCGAGATCGAAGGCGGGAACGGCACTCATCTGCCCGGCTGATCCCATCCGGCGGACGCTCGCAGCAGCTTCTCGACATCGCGCTTCAGGCGCGCGGGGTCGGGATCGGCCGGCACTCGCATCATCCAGTCGCCGAGCGGATCGACGATGTAGAGGTGGTCCTCGAGCGCGTTGCCGGCCGCGGGCACGAGCCAGTCGAGCAACGCGCCGCGGTCGGTGCGAAGCACGGTCGCCGGGGCGAAGCCCGATCGCCCAGCGGCCGAGGTCGCGGCGATCGCCTCCAGGGTCTGCGGCCGGGGATCGACGCCATCGTCGACGAGCCAGATCTTGTCGACGCGCTCCTTCTCGCGGCCGAGCGTCTCGTGCAGCTGGCGCTGCAACCAGAGGTTGCGTTCGCAGCGCTCATCGCACGCGCCGCCGGCGACGACGACGATCAACCATTGGCCGCGCAGCGTGGGCGGCGAGACCGCGCGCCCGCGCGCATCGCGCAAGGCCAGCGACGACGGCAGAGCGCGCGGCGGCTGGATCAGCTCGCTGTAGTTCGTGCGCGCCTGCGGCCGGATCACGAAGTAGGTGAAGTACGACGCGACGACCGGCGCGGCGCAGACCAGGAGCACCGCGATCATCAGCCAGCGTCCGCGGGCGGTGCGGCGCAGCGCGACCGCATCCTCGGGCGAGGGCAGCGAGTGCACGCTGAAGCTCACCAGCGCGAGCGTGTCAGGTATTGCCGGGACGGATGAATCGATGCCAGACATAGAGGAAGGCGATGCCGACGGCCATGGCGAACCACTGCGCCGCGTAGCCGTAGTGCTTCTGAACGTCGGTCGCGGGTGGCGGCCAGTGCCTTGCGAGGCCGTCGGGCGCGGCGCCGGCGGAATCGTTCTGCAGGACCGAGAGCGGCAGCAACTCCAGCGCCGACTCGCGTCCGAACGAAGCGAAGTCGAGATTCTGCCGGATCGCTCCGCTGCCGGCGTCGGCGAACTCGAACAGCCGTGACGGCGCCGGGGCCACAACGCCTTCGATCGTCACCGGCGTCGTCGGCGTCGTGACCTGGGGAAGCACTGTCCGGTCGGCGAAATCACGCGCCGCCCAGCCGCGCTGGACGAGGACGACGCCCGAGGTCGCGAGCACCAGCGGCGTGACGACGAAGAAGCCGACGCGGCCGTCCATCTGTCGGTTGTCGAGGAAGACGATCCGGTCGGCGAGCCAGCGACCGTGCAGGACGACGCGGCGGAAGTGCTGGGCGTCGGCCGCCTCCGGCAATCGGGCGAGAGTGCGTTCGTCGAGCGCCGGCTCGATCGAGCGGGCGTCGAGCGCGGCCTGGAGCGCCGTCTTCTGGCTCGCGCGATCGAGCTGCCAGAAACCGAGCCGCCCCGTCAATGCGATGGCGACGATCGTCGCCATCAGCACGACGACCGCGTTCCATCGCGAGCGCGGCGCCAGCGCGCGCACGGCCGGCTCGGCCTCGTTCAAGACCCCCCCGCTGGCATGTCGTCGGTGCGGCGCGGTCGATAATCGGCTGCAATGAGCGTACTGATCGGCGTCGCCTTTGCGGCCATCTTCGCGGCCCTGGCTTGGGCCGGCGTCGCCATGCTGCGCGGCGGTCGCGAAGGACAGGACAACGGCTCGAAGAACGGCGCCATGATGCGCGCGCTCGCGATCCGGGTCGCGGTCTCGGTCGTGCTCTTCGCCTGCATCGTCATCGCCTGGGGACTCGGCTGGATCCACCCGACCGGCGTGCCGCTGTCCCGCTGAGCATCCGGCGTGGACGGGATGGCCGTGCGAGCGTCCGGGCCGAGGCTTGGCCGCTCCCAAGGCGGCCGGCACCCCCTCGGGGGGCAGCGAGCAAAGCGAGCGTGGGGGCTCCCTACAGCCAGTAGACGACGATGTAGAGGCCGAGCCAGACGACGTCGACGAAGTGCCAGTACCACGCCGCGCCTTCGAAGCCGAAGTGTCGATCCGGCGTGAAGTGCCCTCGCATGATGCGGATCGTGATGAACAGCAGCATCAGCATGCCGATGAGTACGTGAAAGCCGTGAAAGCCGGTGAGCATGAAGAAGGTCGACCCGTACGCGCCCGAGCTGAGCTTCAGGTTCAGCTCGGTGTAGGCGTGGTGGTATTCGTACGCCTGAAAGCCGAGGAAGGTGATGCCGAGCAGCACCGTGAGCCACATGAAGACGATGGAGCGAGCGCGATGGTTGGCGATGAGCGCGTGGTGCGCGATCGTCACGGTGACGCCCGAGGTCAGCAGGATCGCGGTGTTGAGCGTCGGGATCGGCCACGGGCCCATCGTCGCGAACGGCTCGATGGTGCCGGCGGGCGAACCGGTGTAGCCCGGCGCGACGCTCGGCCAGACCGCCTTGAAGTCGGGCCAGAGGACGGCGTTGTCGAGGTTGCCTAGGTCCGGCAGGGCATGTCGGCGGGCCCAATAGAGGGCGCCGAAGAAGGCGCTGAAGAACATCACCTCCGAAAAGATGAACCAGCTCATGCTCCAGCGGAACGAGACGTCGACCCGGTTGCCGTAGAGGCCGCCTTCGCTTTCGCCGATCGCCTGACGAAACCACTGCTGCAAGGTGAAGAGCCAGACCACGAAGCCGGCGAACAGCACCCATGCGCCCCATGGGGCGCCGTTGATCCACTGGCTGGCGCCGAAGACGATGAGCAGAAAGCCGAGCGCCACCGACGCCGGAAAGCGCGATGGCGCGGGGATGAAGTAGTAGGGCTGCGCGCCCGGCTGCGTCACTGCCGACATTGAGAGTTCTCCTGCGATGCCTGAAATGTGAATGGTGGCCGGTGCTGGTGTGCTGTCATTAGGCAGCGACGCCGCTGCCGATGACCCATTGGACGAGCGCGACCAGCGCCGCGACGAAGATCGCCACGGCGACGATGCCGGCGATGATGATGTGGAGCGGATTCAGCTCGCCGACGTCGCGCTCGAGGTCGCGCGACTTGCGCACGCCGAAGAACGACCAGAACACCGCGAGCAGCGTCCGGCCCAGCGAGCCCTTGCGCCGCACGGCAGTGCGCAGCGTCGCTTCGTCATCGTCGTTCATGACGGCGGGGCCAGGGCCGGCTCGGTCGTGGCGCGCGCCGACGGCTCAGCCGGGACCTTGCCGCCGACCTCGAAGAAGGTGTACGACAAGGTGATCGTGCGCACATCCTTCGGCAGCTTCGGATCGATGACGAAGACGACCGGCCACTGCTTCGACTCGCCGGGCTTGAGCAGGTGCTCGGTGAAGCAGAAGCACTCCAGCTTCTTGAAGTGCGCCATCGCCACCTGTGGCGCGTAGCTCGGAATCGCCTGCGCCGCCATTGTCCGGTTCTGGCGGTTGCGAAACTCGTACATCACTGTCGCGACCTCGCCCGGATGGACGTCGATCGACGCCTGCGCCGGCTTGAAGTCCCACGGGCCGCGGGCGTTGGCGTCGAACTCGACGGTGATCGTCCGGGTCAAGTCGATCGCGCTCTTCGGCGCCACTCGGTCTCCGGCCGAGCCCTGCAGCTCGGCGCGCGACAGCACGTTGACACCGAGCGCTTCGCAGATCGTCTTGTAGATCGGTACGAGCGCGTAACCGAACGCGAACATCAGCGCGACGACTGCGACGAGCTTGCCGACCATGCGCCGGTTGTCGGCGACGAGAGCGCGGGCGCGAGCGACGACGTCCACGGTCTCAGCCCGAAAACAGCGCGTTCTTGGCGACGAAGCCGACGAAGAAGACCAGGGCGATCGTCGCCAGGATGAGCGCGAGTCGCAGGTTGGCCTTCTTCTGTTCCGGCGTCATGTCGTCGTGGCTCAGGCCGGCACGGCCGTGCTGCCCGCCGGCCCGGCGGTGGGCATCGGCGCGGTGCCGATGATCTTGGTGCCCGCGGCGTTGAGCAGCGGCGGCGTCTCGAAGGTGTGAAACGGCGCCGGCGACGGGATTTCCCACTCGAGCCCCTCGGCGCCTTCCCAGGGCTGCTGCGGCGCGGGCGCGCCCTTGCCGCGCATCATCGGGATGACGACGAAGAAAAGGAAGTAGACCTGCGACAGGCCGAATCCGAACGCGCCGACCGAGGCCAGCATGTTGAAGTCGGTGAACTGCATCGGATAGTCGGCATAGCGACGCGGCATGCCGGCGAGGCCGAGGAAGTGCATCGGGAAGAAGGTGACGTTGAAGAACACCAGCGAGGTCCAGAAGTGGATCTTGCCGCGGGTCTCGTTGTACATGACGCCGGTCCACTTGGGGCCCCAGTAGTAGACGCCACCGAACATCGCGAACAAGGAGCCGGCGACGAGCACGTAGTGGAAGTGGGCGACGACGTAGTAGGTGTCGTGGAGCTGGATGTCGATCGGCGCCATCGCCAGGATCAGGCCGGTGAAACCGCCCATCGTGAAGACGAAGATGAAGCCGACGGCCCAAAGCATCGGCGTCTCGAAGGTCATCGAGCCGCGCCACATGGTCGCGACCCAGTTGAAGATCTTCACGCCGGTCGGCACGGCGATCAGCATGGTCGCGTACATGAAGAAGAGCTGGCCGGTGACCGGCATGCCCTGCGTGAACATGTGGTGCGCCCAGACGATGAACGAGAGGATCGCGATCGACGCCGTGGCGTAGACCATCGAGGTGTAGCCGAACAGGCGTTTCCTGGCGAACGCCGGGATGATCGCGCTGATGATCCCGAATGCCGGCAGGATCATGATGTAGACCTCGGGGTGGCCGAAGAACCAGAAGATGTGCTCGTACAT
>JAYVVB010000282.1:0-2726 GCA_043787455.1 Rhizobacter sp. | reverse complement strand
GACCCTTGACCAGGTCGTCCCACGAGACGACGCCGTGCCGCGGGTTGCGAAAGCGGATCACCGGCGGCAAGCCTTCGGGCACGGGCGGCAGCGTCTTGCCGGGCTCGGGTCGCCAGCGACCGTCGTAGAGCGTCTTCTCGCCGCGCGCGCGCTGCGCCTCGCGCATCGCTTCGAGCTCGGCCGGCGTCGCATAGCAGCGGTAGGCGCTGCCGGCGGCGAGCATCTGCTCGACCACCTCGGCGTAGCGTTCCAGGCGCTGCATCTGATAGATCGGACCTTCGTCGTAGCCGAGGCCGAGCCAGCGCATCGAGTCGAGGATCTGCTCGACCGACGCTTCGCTCGAGCGGGCGACGTCGGTGTCCTCGATGCGCAGGATGAAGTCGCCGCCATGATGGCGCGCGAAAGCCCACGAGAAGAGCGCCGTGCGCGCCGTGCCGAGATGAAGGAAGCCGGTCGGCGACGGCGCGATCCGGGTGCGAACGCGCTGACCCGGACGCAAGGCCGGCAGCGGATGCGGCGCGTGCGAGCCGCTCACAGACCGGCGAAGCCGCGCGCGAGGTCGACCTTGATGTCTTCGACGTCGTCGAGGCCCATGGCCACGCGGATCATGCCCTGCGTGATGCCGGCCGACTGGCGCTGCACCTCGGTGAGCCGGCCGTGCGAAGTGCTCGCCGGATGGGTGATGGTGGTCTTGGTGTCGCCCAGGTTGGCGGTGATCGAGCAGACCTGGGTGCTGTCGATGACGTGAAAGGCGTTCTTGCGCGAGAGCGCCGGATCCTTGCCGCGCGCTCCGACGATGAACGACACCACCGCGCCGCCGCAGCCCGACTGCTGCGCCATCGCCAGCGCGTGCTGGGGGTGCGACTCGAGCCCGGGGAAATAGACGCGCTCCACGGCAGGCTGAGTCTCGAGCCAGCGAGCCAGCTCGAGCGCGCGCTCGCTCTGCGCCTGCATGCGGATCGAGAGCGTCTCGAGCCCCTTCAGCACGACCCAGGCGTTGAACGGCGACAAGGTCATGCCGGCGCTGCGCATCACCGGCACGAGACTCTCGTTGACGAAGGCCTCGCTCGCGCACACCGCGCCGGCAATGACCCGGCCCTGGCCGTCGAGGTACTTGGTGCCCGAATGGACGACGAAGTCGGCGCCGTAGTCGATCGGCCGCTGCAACGCGGGCGTGCAAAAGCAGTTGTCGACCGCAAGCCGCGCGCCGGCGCGATGCGCAATCTCGGCGAGGGCGCGGATGTCGCAGACCTCGGTGAGCGGATTGGTCGGCGACTCGGCGAACAGCAGTTTCGTATTCGGTTTGACCGCCGCGCGCCATTGCTCGACATCGGTCTGCGAAACGAAGCTCGTCTCGACGCCGAACTTCGCGAACTCGCGGCCGAAGAGCATGACCGTCGAGCCGAACACGCTTTGCGAGCAGACGACGTGGTCTCCGGCCTTGAGCATCCCCATGCCGAGCAGGAGGGTGGCACTCATGCCGCTCGAGGTCGCGATGCACGCGCCGGCCCCCTCGAGCGCGGCGAGGCGGCGCTCCATCATCGTCACCGTAGGATTGGTGAAGCGCGAATAGATGAAGGCCTCGTCCTCGTTGGCGAAGCGCGCCGCCGCGGTCGCGGCGTCGGGCTGGACGAAGCTGCTGGTGAGAAAGAGTGCCTCGGAGTTCTCGCCCCAGGCGCTCGGCGGCAGACCCTCGCGAACGGCGAGCGTGTCTAGGCGCAGGCCCGCGGGCAGGCCGACTCGAGGGATCTTCGCGCCCGCCATGCTCAGGCCGGCTCGGCGGCTCGCTGCAGGCTGAGCGGATTGCGGTCGGCGCTGGATTCGTCTTCTTCGCCCTGGCCCTTGCGTTGCGCGGCCATCGCCGCAAATTCGTCGGCGCTGACCTCGCCGGCGATGTAGACGCCATCGAAGCACGAAGCATCGAAACCGTCGAGTTTCGGGTTGAGCGCCGCGACGACGCGCTTCATCGCCGCGACGTCCTGGTAGATGAGCTTGTCGGCGCCGATGAACTCGCGGATCTCCTCGACCGTGCGGTCGTGGGCGATCAGCTCGGCCGTCGTCGGCATGTCGATGCCATAGACGTTCGGGAAGCGCACCGGCGGCGCCGCCGACGCGAGATAGACCTTCTTCGCGCCGGCGTCGCGCGCCATCTGCACGATCTCCTTCGAGGTCGTGCCGCGGACGATCGAATCGTCGACGAGCAGCACATTGCGGCCGCGGAACTCGACGTCGATCGCGTTGAGCTTCTGGCGCACCGACTTCTTGCGCACGCCCTGCCCCGGCATGATGAAGGTCCGGCCGACGTAACGGTTCTTGACGAAGCCTTCGCGATAGGGCTTGCCGATGCGCTGTGCCAGCTGCATCGCCGAGGGCCGGCTCGACTCCGGGATCGGGATCACGACGTCGATCTCCGAGGGCGGCAGCGTCGAGATGACGCGCTGCGCCAGCGTCTCGCCGAGGTTGAGCCGCGCCTGGTAGACCGAGACCCCGTCCATCACCGAGTCCGGGCGAGCGAGATAGACGTACTCGAACATGCACGGAAAGAGCTGTGGGTGATCGGCGCACTGGCGCGCGTGGATCTTGCCTTCCAGGTCGATGAAGATCGCTTCGCCGGGAGCGACGTCGCGGGTGAGCGTGTGTCCCGTGCCGACGATGGCGACCGACTCGCTCGCAACCATCACCTCCGGTCCGTTGGGGCCGTGGCCCTCGCCGAAGGCGAGCGGCCG
>JAYVVB010000281.1:0-2707 GCA_043787455.1 Rhizobacter sp. | reverse complement strand
GCGCTGCTTCGCCAGCCGCGCCATCAGCTTCGCATCCTCGATGCAACGCACGCCGTGGTCGATGCGCTCGACGTGCAACTCGTCCAGCGCGCTCCAGATGTAGGCCGGCGGGCCTTCCTCGCCGGCATGCGCGACGAGGTGCAGGCCCAGCTCGCGGCAGCGCGCAAACACACGCGCGAACTTCTTCGGCGGGTGGCCGCGCTCGCTGCTGTCCAGGCCCACGCCGACGAATTGCACGCGATACGGCAGCGCCTGTTCGAGCGTGGCGAACGCGGCCTCTTCACTGAGGTGGCGCAGGAAGCACAGGATCAGCGAGCCGCTGACGCCGAGCTCGCGCTGCGCCGTCTGGCACGCGCGCGTCAGCCCGCTGATCACCGTCTCGAAAGCCACGCCGCGGTCGGTATGCGTCTGCGGGTCGAAGAAGAGTTCGGCATGGACGACGTTGTCGGCCGCCGCCCGCTCGAAATAGGCCATGGCCATGTCGAAGAAGTCCGGCTCCTCGAGCAGCACGCTGGCGCCGGCGTAGTAGATATCGAGAAAGCTCTGCAGGTCGGTGAAGGCATAGGCCGCGCGCAGCGCGTCGACGCTCAAATAGGGCAGCGCGACACCGTTGCGCTGCGCCAGCGCGAAAATCAGCTCGGGTTCGAGCGAACCTTCGATGTGGATGTGCAACTCGGCCTTCGGCATGGCGCACAGCAGATCGGGCAGGCGCGAGCGGGGGATGGAATCGAAGTCGATCATGCTCATTGCGCAGAAAATTGTGCAGAAAAGAAAGGCTGCCACCGGCAGCCTGTATTCAAGACGGGCAGCGAGCCCGAGGCGTGGCGAGCGGCTGTCAGGCTAGGCGGACGGAGCGCAGGGACCGGAGCGACCTTCCTGGTCGTGAGGATTCCGAGCACCGCCCAACGACGCATGGCAGCCGCGCAGTAGCCGAGCGCTACTTCTTGTCGCCGCCCGGGACCTTGCCTTCCACGCCCTTGACGTAGAAGTTGATGCCGCCGAGGAACTTGTCATCGGCCACAGCATCCTTGCCCAGGATCTCCTTGCCGTCGTTGCCGACGATCGGGCCCTTCCAGATCTGGAAGGTGCCGTCCTTCAAGCCGGCCTTCACGGCCTCGACCTTGGCCTTCAAATCGGCAGGCACCTTGTCGGAGATCGACACGATGTCGATCGCACCTTCCTTCACGCCCCACCATGACGCTTCGCCGCCCTTCCACTTGCCGTCGAGCGCGTCGCCGGTGGCCTTGATGTAGTACGGCGCCCAGTTGATGATCGACGATGCGAGGTGCGCCTTCGGCGCATAGGCCGTCATGTCGCTGTCCCAGCCGAACGCGTACTTGCCGGCCTTCTCGGCCGTCTGCAGCACGGCCGACGAGTCGGTGTTCTGCATCAGCACGTCGGCGCCGCCGTTCATCAGCGACTGCGCGGCCTCGGTTTCCTTGGGCGGGTTGAACCACTCGTTGACCCAGACGACCTTGGTCTTGACCTTCGGGTTGACCGACTGCGCGCCCATCGTGAAGCTGTTGATGTTGCGGATCACTTCCGGGATCGGGATCGAGCCGACCACGCCGATGGTGTTGGTCTTGGTCATGCCGCCGGCAATCACGCCGGCCATGTACGCGCCTTCATACGTGCGCGAGTCGTAGGTGCGCATGTTCTCGGCCTGCTTGTAGCCGGTGGCATGCTCGAACTTCACGTCCTTCAGGTCGGCCGCGGTCTTGAGCATCGGCTCCATGTAGCCGAAGGTGGTGCCGAAGATCAGCTTGTTGCCCTGGCCGGCCATGTCGCGAAACACACGCTCGGCATCGGCCGCCTCGGGCACCTTCTCGACGAAGCTGGTGACGACCCGGTCGCCGAACTCCTTTTCGACCGCCTTGCGGGCGTTGTCGTGGGCGAACGTCCAGCCGCCGTCACCGACCGGGCCGACATAGGCGAACGCGACCTTCAGCGGCTCGGCCTTGGCCGGTGCCGAAGCGGCGGCCATCGGTGCGGCCGAAGCCGGCGCGGCAGCCGCGGGCGCTTCTTCCTTCTTGCCGCAGCCCACCAGCGCGGCAGCAGCAGCCAGCGAACTCCAGCCGGCCAGTTTGATGAGGGACCGCTTCGAATGCTTGATCGTCATGTCGTCTCCAGGTTGAGAAATGGTGAGGCGCGAAACCACAAATTATGTGGCAACGCCACGGGGCGGGGAAACCCGACAGCGTCAACTGCCGGGGAAGAAAGGCTTGCCGATCGACGCCGGCATGTTGACGCGGATGAAGCTGGCGTTGCGCGAGATCAGCACCAGCACGACGATGGTGGCCAGGTACGGCATCATCGTCAGGAACTCGCTGGCGATCTGCACGCCCTCGCCCTGCAGGTGGAACTGCAGCATCGTCACGCCGCCGAACAGGTAGGCACCTAGCAGCACGCGTGCCGGCCGCCAGGTGGCAAAGGTGGTCAGCGCCAACGCGATCCAGCCCTTGCCGGCCACCATGCCCTCGACCCACAGCGGCGTGTACACGACCGAGATGTACGCCCCCGAGACGCCGCACAGCGCCCCGCCCACCATCACCGCCAGCAAGCGGATGCGGCGCACCGGGTAGCCCAGCGCATGCGCCGACTCGGGCGATTCGCCGACCGCGCGCAACACCAGCCCGGCGCGCGAGCGGTACAGAAACCACGCGAGCGCGACCGTGAACGCGATCGCCAGATACACCATCGGGTGCTG
>JAYVVB010000280.1:0-5274 GCA_043787455.1 Rhizobacter sp. | reverse complement strand
CAACACGACCGCGAGCAAGACCGGGCTCATGCGCTGCCGCGACGGCGACGGCGGGCCGGTCGTTCGCGAGCAGGAGCTGAAGAGTGGCGTCTTCATGGGCGTCGTCCGCCACTTCGACAAGGACGGCGCACTCTTGCGTGAGCACCGCGTCAACGAGCGCGGCAACCGCGACGGCCCGGCGCGCGAGTACGAACGCCCATCGGCCGGCGCCGAGCCCGCGCTCGTGCGCGAGGAGACCTGTCGCAACGGCAGCTCGGTCGGCATCGTCCGCACCTGCTATCCGGCCGGTCCGCTCAAGCGCGTCGCTTTCTACGGCGACGACGGCCGCGAGCTGGCCTCGGCCGAGTTCACGAAGGACGGCAAGCTCTACGAGCTCGGCTGCGGACCGCGCCCGCTGCTCGGGCCCGACGCCGACGACGCGCGCTGGTGCGGACACGCCGGCGGCGCATCCGAGGTCGTGCTCTACAACGGCACGGGTGAGGCCAAGGCGAAGCTTGTCTACGAGCGCGGCGAGCGGAGGAAGAGCGACTTCCTCAGCGCCGGCGTCGTGCGCGAGCAGCGCGAGACGAGCGACAGCGGCGGCGTCGAGCGCTCGTTCTACGAGAGCGGCAAGTTCGTCCACGAGAAGCGCTGGAAGACGGGCGGGCGCGGCGACTCGCAACCGAACGGCACCCACAAGCGCTGGGACAGCGAGGGACGCCTGCCTGCCGAGAGCGTCGACGACGAGCGCGGTCGACTCACGCGCGAGCGCGAGCTCGACGCGAGCGTCAAGGTCGTGCGCGACGACGAAGTGTTCGAAGACGGCTCGCGCATGGCGTTCGGAAAATGATCGCAACGGGCGGCGAGTTCGACTACGTCATCGTCGGCGCCGGCTCGGCGGGCTGCGTCCTCGCGGCGCGCCTGAGCGAAGACCGGCGCACGACCGTGTGCCTGCTCGAGGCCGGGCCGGCCGACAAGAGCGTCCTCGTCCATTGCCCAGCCGGCCTGGCCGTACTCGCCAAGAACGGCGCGTTCAACTGGGCCTTTCGAACCGTGCCCCAAGCCGGCCTCGGCGGTCGGCGTGGCTATCAGCCGCGCGGCAAGGTGCTGGGCGGCTCGAGCTCGATCAACGCCATGGTCTATGTGCGCGGACAGGCCGAGGACTACGACGCGTGGGCCGCCGAGGGCAACGACGGCTGGGGCTGGAGCGACGTGCTCCCGTACTTCAGGCGCGCGGAGCACAACGAGCGCGGCGGCGACGAGTTCCACGGCATCGCCGGTCCGCTCAACGTGATGGACCTGAAGAGCCCGCATCGCTTCGGGCCGATCTTTGTCGAGGCCGCGCAGCAGGCCGGCTATCCGGTCAACCGCGACTTCAACGGCGAGCGCCAGGAGGGCGTCGGCCTCTATCAGGTGACGCACAAGAATGGCGAGCGCTTCAGCGCAGCCAAGGCGTATCTCACGCCGAACCTGGGCCGGCCGAACCTGCACGTGGTGACCGCCGCGCAGACGACGCGCGTCGTCATCGACGCCGGCCGCGCGACCGGCGTCGAGGTGCGCATCGGCGGCGCGCTGAAGACCGTTCGAGCGCGGCGCGAGGTGCTGCTGGCCGCGGGCGCGCTGCAATCGCCGCAACTGCTGATGCTGTCGGGCATCGGACCGGCCGAGCACCTGCGTGAGCGGGGCATCGCCGTCGAGCACGATCTGCCCGGCGTCGGTCGAAACCTGCACGACCACGTCGACGTCGTCGCCGTGCTCGATGCGCCGCACTTGAGCGACCTGTTCGGCCTCTCGCTGCGCGGGGCCGTGAACCTGCTGAGAGGCGTGAACGAGTGGCGCCGCGAGCGCAAGGGCTTGCTGACGACGAACTTCGCCGAGGCCGGCGGTTTCGTGCGCAGCGACGAAAGCGTGGCGCGGCCCGACCTGCAATTCCATTTCGTCGTCGGCAAGCTCGTCGACCATGGCAGGAAGACCGTTTTCGGACACGGCTACTCGTGCCACGTCTGCCTGCTCCATCCCAAGAGTCGGGGCAGCATCGAGCTCGCGAGCGCCGATCCCTTCGCGGCACCGCTCATCGATCCCAATTTCCTCGCCGAGCGCGACGACGTCGATCGCCTCGTGCGCGGCTTCAAGGCGATGCGCCGGATCCTGGCGCAGCCGGCCCTCGCGGCGCACGGCGCGCGCGAGCTCGCCGCATCGGCGGGCGCGCAGAGCGACGCCGAGATCGAGCGCTTCATCCGCGCTCATGCCGACACCATCTATCACCCGGTCGGCAGCTGCCGCATGGGCCGCGGCCCGCTCGACGTCGTCGACGCCGAGCTGCGCGTGCATGGCGTCGACGCTCTGCGCGTCGTCGACGCCTCGGTGATGCCGCAGATCGTGAGCGGCAACACCAACGCGCCGACGATCATGATCGCCGAGAAGGCCGCCGACCTGATCCGGACTTCGACACGCGCGCGTGCCCCGCCGGACACCGCCATGACGATCCCCGACATCCACGAGTTCGAAGCCCTCCACCCGTTGCGAAGCCACGAGAAAACCCCGAGGTGAGGACCCGAGCCGCCGTCGCCTGGAAAGCCGGATCGCCCCTGACGATCGAGACCGTCGACCTCCAAGGCCCGCGCGCCGGCGAGGTCCTGGTCGAGGTGAAGGCGACCGGCATCTGCCACACCGACGAGTTCACGCTGTCGGGCGCCGACCCCGAGGGCCTCTTCCCGCGATCCTCGGCCATGAGGGTGCAGGCGTGGTCGTCGATGTCGGCCCCGGCGTGACGACGCTCGCCAAGGGCGACCACGTCATCCCGCTCTACACGCCCGAGTGCCGCGAGTGCAAGTTCTGTTTGTCGCGCAAGACCAACTTCTGCCAGCGCATCCGCGCGACCCAGGGCAAGGGCCTGATGCCCGACGGTACGAGCCGCTTCAGCATCGACGGATGGCCCATCCTCCACTACCTGGGCACGTCGACTTCGCCTACCACATCGTCGTGCCCGAGATCGCGCTGGCGAAGACCAGGAAGGACGCGCCCTTCGACGTCGTCTGCCACATCGGCTGCGGCGTCACGACCGGCGTCGGTGCGGTGCTGTTCACGGCCAAGGTCGAGGCCGGCGCCAACGTCGTCATGTTCGGCCTCGGCGGCATCGACCTCAACGTGATCCAGGGTGCGAAGATGTTTGGCGCAGACAGGATCATCGGCGTCGACACCAACCCGGCGCGCGAAGCGATGGCGAGGAAGTTCGGCTTGACCGACTTCGTGAACCCGAAGACCGTCGACAACGTCGTCGACGCCATCGTCCAGAAGACCGACGGCGGCGCCGACTACAGCTTCGAGTGCATCGGCAACACGACGACGGTGCGCCAGACGCTCGAGTGCTGCCACAAGGGCTGGGGCACGTCGATCATCATCGGCGTCGCGCCGTCGGGCGCCGAGATCTCGACGCGTCCGTTCCAGCTCGTCACCGGCCGGCAGTGGAAGGGCTCGGCCTTCGGCGGCGCACGCGGTCGCACCGACGTGCCGACGTGCCGACGTGCCGACGATCGTTGACCGGTACATGGACGGCAAGATCGCGATCGACGAGCTCATCACCCATCGCCTCGCCCTTGACGACATCAACCGCGGCTTCGAGCTGATGCAGCGCGGCGAGTCGATCCGCTCGGTCGTCGTCTACTGACCAGGCAGATTCCACTTCAGCCCCTGCAATGCGTGCCAGACCCCTCATCGCGTTCGTCGCTTGCGTCCTGCTCTCGGCATGCAGCAGCGTTCCGTGCCAAACCGGTATCGCCATCGATGTGGCAGCCGTCGATCGGGTGGTCGAAGCGTTCCGCGCTGCCATCGTGAATCGGGACAAGGCCGCCTACATGGACTTGTTCTTTTCGGACAAGCCGGAAGAAGTCGGCTGGCAGGCGGTCGTCGACGACGCGAGACTTCAAACAGTAAAGCAGAGCCGGCCCCAGGCCATCAAGGCGAGGCGTATCCCGACGAACAACTTCGTTTCGCTGATCGATAGCGTCGTCTCGAGCAAGACCACCGAGGAAGAACGTATATCAAACGTGCGCATTCACACCGACGGCGAAGTCGCTTCGGCGGTTTTCGACTACATCTACCTATCAGATGGAATAGCGACCAACCAGGGAAGCGAACACTGGCAACTGGTGAGAACCGAGGTTGGTTGGAAGATCTTCTCTGTGGTTTACACAATCCGCGATCCCCGTGGCGGCGCCTGACCTTTCGATCGCGCGGACGTTCCAATGGCTGCTTCGCACCCTTTGGCCCGCCGCTCATGTCAAACGTTAGGCGGAAGATTGCGCCAATCGAGGCCATTCGTCCTTTCAGGACGGGAACGTTTCGCAGGCTGGCAATCCTCTCCGTGCTGCTCGGCATACGTGGCTCCGCCGGGGCTCCGCCGGGGCTGCGCCTGAGGCAAGCGGCTTGCAAGCCACGATCGAGCGGCTTGCCAGCGAACACCGAATTTGCGGGGCAGTGGTGACGATCATCGAACATCGCGCACTCGGCGCTCTATACACGGCTAGTGGCTGCCAACCGGCCCTATGATTGACTGCGGAAAGTACATTCGAAGCGGCATCGCTCGGGAAGCCCGTGTTCGCCTATGCCGCTCTGAAGATGGTCGAGCGTGGTGATCTTGCCCTCGACACGCCCCTGACGCACTACCTCCCAAGTCCCTACGTCCATCAGCAGAGTCCGTACGGCGCTGTCTCAACTGCGAGCGCTAGCCAGCACTCGGATCCGCGACTGAATGAGGTAACGGCCAGAATGGTGCTTACCCACACCGCCGGACTACCGAACTGGTCGAAGAATCCCATCGCCCCTAGTTCCCATCCAGGAAACAAATGGCAGTATTCGGGAGCCGGCTACTTGCTCCTTCAACGTGCGATGGAGGCAATCTCCGGCAAGCCGCTTGATGAGGTCATGGCAGCGCAGGTCTTCGTACCCTTGTCCATGAAGCACAGTGACTATGTGTGGAGTCCTCGCATCGCGGCAGACATGGTTCCTCAACTCGGCGCCGACGGAGAGCGCATTCAACCAAAGCCCTTCACCTCGCCGATAGCGGCGACTTCGCTAGACACCAGTGCGAGTGACTTCGGTCGGTTTATGGCTGTCCTTCTGAGCGACGCGCCGCTGCTACGGCAGACGACCGAAGCGGCGGTGCTTGCGGACCCGAACCTCGGCTTGAGTTGGGGGTTGGGCTGGGGGATCGAGCGTGAGAAAGACGACCTCTTCATTTGGCACTGGGGTGACAATTCCGGGTATCGAGCGTTTGCTGTCGCATCCGCGCAAACC
>JAYVVB010000279.1:0-3242 GCA_043787455.1 Rhizobacter sp. | reverse complement strand
GTCGCCTCGCCGGTGTACAGGTCACGCTCGAAGCGCCGCATCGAGTCGGCCCAGTAAGCGGCCAGATCGAAGTTCTTTGGCGGTCGCGCCGTGTCATCCAGCATGTGCGCAGACAAAACGTTGGCGACGTGAAACGTGCGTGGCTGGTCGCCCAACATGGCGACGAGATACCACCTCCCTCCTTTGAGGACGAGTCCCAGGGGGCTCACCGTCCGCGTCGACGTGTGCTTCCAGCTCTCGTAGCGCATCGCAAGCCGCCGATCCTTCCAGACGGCCTCGGCCACCAGGCTCAGGTGGGGCACCGGTTCCTGCTCGCGGTACCAGTCGACCGGGTCCAGGTGCAGTCGGGCGCTGACGGTCCGGGCCTGCTCTCGCCACGCCGACGGCAGCGCCGCCAGAAGCTTCAATTGCGCCGCCTTGACCTCCGCCCCGAGACCGAGTTGCGCAGCGGGACCGGCCAGCCCGCTCAGGAACACGGCTTGCGACTCGGCCTTGGTCAGGCCGGTGAGCGAGGTCTTCCAGCCGTCGAGGAGAGCGAATCCGCCCGAGCGCCCGCGTTCCGCGTAGATCGGCGCGCCGGTCGATCCGCAGGCTCGTCAATGGTCGATCTGGTGGCTCGACGGGCGCACGCCGGGTCGGATCGAGGTGCCGGTGCGCGGCGGCTTCGCTGACGGCGTCGGCGTCTTTCTTGCTGACGAGACCTTGGAAGGCATACCCATTCGCGTGCGCTTCATCTGGTCCCGGATCACCGCGTCCAGCGCGACGTGGGAGCAGACCTTCTCCGAAGACGGCGGCAGAACGTGGGAGACGAACTGGACCATGGACTTCGAACGAGAAGCATGACGCAGGCTTGCTGACGTGACGGATGTCACGGATCGGTGAAGAGCGATGTGGGTCGGTCGCGAACCGGCTGTCGCGATCCCCGCACGCGCGGGGGTCTTGCGGAGCGTTGCGGCCGCTAGGCTGCACGTCTTCCAATCGAGCTCCGCCAGCGGTGCCCGACCCGACCGACCCTTCGAGGCCTGCCATGCTGAATCGCTATCTGTCGCTGCTCGTCGCCATCGTCGCACCGGCCTGCGCGGCCATCATGCTGATCGCCGGAGCACACACTATGGGCGCCGTCACGCGGGTCGAGCGCATGCCCTGCATCGGCCTGGCGCTCGTCGCGTTGACGCTCGCAGTCTTGTACCTGCGCGTGCTGCCCACGCGCTCGACTCGCGCCGAAGCGGCGATGTGGTCGGGCCTGTCGATCTTCTTCTTGGTCGCCGTTTTCGTCTCACCGCATCTCGGCCTGTGGGCCATCGTCGCCGCACTGTCGCTCGCTGCGACGTCGGTGGCACGGCTCATCGCCGGCCCTGGGCGTTCCTCCGCCCCGGCGCAGGGCCCGATCCGTCGTCGCATCTTCGCTTGAGAAGAGAGACCGGCCGCGTGCCCCGTCATCCTCCGAAGTGCATCTGGAAGCTCGCTCCGTCTGAGAACTGGCACACGCCGGTGCCCGTGCCGGGCCCGGTGATTACGTACTCGCATTGCGCATTGGTCCCCTTCGAGCCGAAGGCGTTGGCGATGCCGCGACGTCCGTTGAACGCGCGCAGCGAGGTGCCCAGCACCTGCTGATAGATGCGACCGAAGGGCGCGTAGTTGGCGTCGACGCGAATCGACTCGCCCTGCAGCGTGTCGCCGAGATAGGAGACCGTGAACGAGCCGTGGCCGGCGTTGTTGTCGAGCACCTGGGCCTTGAGCAGGCCGCCCTTGTTGGCTTGCAGGTTGAGCGGATAGAGACGCACGTCGACGAGCGCGGGTGCCACCGGAAGCGCAGCGATCTGCACCGGTGCCTGCGCGCCGATGTAGCCATCGCGCACCGTCGGCGGATAGGCTTGGCCGGTGCGCGGATCGATCGGCAGGACGTAGCACGCGCTCAGGCTGCTGGCGAGGGCCACCGTCGCAACCAGAAGCGAGCTTCTCGGGGTGATCTTGAAGAGCGATTTCATGGGCGGAAGATGAAGCACGGCACGTCGCCGCGATCGCAGCGTCGCGCGTCGCGGTCGAGTCGACCATCCTCAAAAAGGCAGTGGCTGGCGGCGCACCCCGCGAGCGCGCGTGCCGATACTCGTGCAGCCCCCGGGAGGGCCCCTTGCACGAGCCCGGTCTCGATCAGACTGGGTGACAGGCCAGGACCGTAGCGATCCAGCTTCATTACTCGCATCAGCGCCTCGAAACCCGGATCACGACTTCCGACCCCGGACGCCTGCTGCTCACCGGCTATCCGGCCGCCGGTGGCCCCGGCGACATCCAGCACGTGGACATCCCCAGCCGGCGCGGGCTGAGCCGGACGGCGCCCTATTTCTCGAACAACACCGCGGCGACGCTCGAGGAGATGCTCGACCACTGCACGCAGTTCTTCAAGCGGGTTCAGGTGCAGAACGCCGCCGCGCCGCTGCTGAAGACCAGGTCCGGCGTCACGCCGCCGGTCATCGATCGCCCGTTCACCCCGAGCGAGACGCCGGCGTTGCCGTCGTACCTTCGAAAGATCTGACTTTCGAGGCGCCCGAGCGACGCCCGCGACCCGGTGGCATCATCGGTCGAAGGCCGAGCCCGCGGCTTGGAGCACCGCATGATCGTCGAGCGCATCTGGACCGGCAACGCCTACCGCAACTACAACTATCTGATCGCCTGCCCCGAGAGCGGCGAGGCGCTGGCGATCGATCCGCTCGACCACGAGAAATGCCTGAACGTGGCTCGGGTCAAGGGCTGGCAGATCACCCAGATCCTCAACACTCACGAGCACCACGATCACACCGGCGGCAATGCGGCGGTCGTCGCCGCGACCGGCGCCAAAGTGATCGCGCATCACCTCGCGGGCTCGCGCATCGCCGGCGTCGACCGCGGCGTCAAGGCCGGCGACGTGATCAAGGTCGGCAGGACCGTCGAGCTCGAGTGCCTGGACACGCCGGGCCACACGATGTGCCACATCTGCCTGCGCTCGCACACCGAGACGCCGGCCCTGTTCTCGGGCGACACGCTGTTCAATGCCGGCGCCGGCAACTGCCACAACGGCGGCAACGCGGAAGACCTGTACGCGACCTTCGTCGGTCAGCTTGCCAAGCTGCCCGGCGAGACGCGCGTCTACCCCGGTCACGACTACATCGAGAACAACCTGCGCTTCACCCTCGCGCGCGAGCCCGACAACGCGGCCGCGAAGGACCTGCTGCCCGAGGTGAAAGGGCAGGACCCGGCGACGATGC
>JAYVVB010000278.1:0-4909 GCA_043787455.1 Rhizobacter sp. | reverse complement strand
GCCGACATCGGCAGGCCGGTGCGCTCGCGAAAGCTTGCGATCTCGAAGCCCTCCTTCAAGCGCAGCGCATTGAGCATGAACTCGAACGGCAGGTCGGCGCGCGCGGTCTCGGACTCGCTCGCGAGCGCGGCGCCGGCCTCGGCACCGGCCATGTACGCGGCCGGGTCGCGCAGCCGCACCTGGCGCACGACGCGATGGGGAAAGCTGAGCTTGCCGTGCGCGCCGGCGCCGATGCCGAGGTAGTCGCCGAACTCCCAGTAATTGAGGTTGTGGCGAGCGCGATGACCTACGCGCGCAAACGCGGAGACCTCGTAGCGCTCGAGGCCCGCGCCATCGGCGCGTTCGACGATGCGGTCGAGCATCGCTGCCGCGAGATCGTCGTCGACCGGCGGCGGCGGGAAGCGCGCGAACCAGGTGTTGGGCTCGATCGTCAGGTGATAGATCGAGAGATGTGGCGGCGCGAACGACAAGGCGGTGTCGACGTCGCGCTCGCACTCGTCGAGCGTCTGCCCCGGCAGCGCGTACATGAGGTCGAGGTTGAAGGTCGCGAAGGCTTCGCGCGCCTCGGCCACCGCCGCCCTCGCCTGCGCGCCGTCGTGGACGCGGCCGAGCGCGACGAGCTTGGCATCGTCGAAACTCTGCACGCCGACCGAGAGGCGCGTCACGCCAGCCGCCGCATAGCCATGGAATCGCTCGCGCTCGAAGGTTCCGGGATTGGCCTCGAGCGTGATCTCGCATCCGGGCTCGAGCGGCAGTCGGGCGCGGATCGCGGCGATCAGGCGCTCGATGGCTGGCGGCGCGAACAGGCTCGGTGTGCCGCCGCCGATAAAGACGGTGTGCACGCGTCGGCCCCAGACGAAGGGCAGCGATGCTTCGAGGTCGAGGACGAGCGCGTCGACGTAGCGCGCTTCGGGCGGGCCGGCGTCGCCTGCGCGCAGCGCGTGCGAATTGAAGTCGCAGTACGGGCACTTGCGGATGCACCACGGCAAGTGGACGTAGAGCGAGAGCGGCGGCAACGCCGGCAGCGAGAGCGCGCCGGGGCGCATCATGCGGGCGAGTCGCTCGGCCGGGTCCGTCGCGACCGGTGACGCCGCCACCGCGATCGGCACGGTGTGCATCGCCGACTCGCTAGCGCCCGCTGGCGCTGCGCGTCGCGGGATGCTGCAGACCCCAGACGTCGCGCATCAGGACGAGCATCGCCCGAGCCGCTTCGGCGCGATGGCTGAGCTCGTTCTTGGTGTCGCGATCGAGCTCGGCGACGGTCCGGCCGAACGAGGGCAGGTAGAAGAGCGGGTCGTAGCCGAAGCCGCCCGAGCCGCGCGCGGACTCGAGCACCTCGCCGGGCCAGCGGCCGACGGCGACAAGCGGCTCGGGATCGTCGAAGCGGCGCACGGCGACGAGCGTCGAGACGAAGCGCGCGCGCCTGTCGCGATGGCCGCGCAGGTGCTCGAGCAAGGCCGCGTTGTTGGCTTGGTCCTGGCGCCGTCGATGGCTCTCTCGGTCGTCACCGGCTTGCCGTACGATCACCGAGAAATGCGCCGATGCCACGCCGGGCGCGCCGCCGAGGACGTCGACGCACAGGCCCGAATCGTCGGCGATGGCCGCTCCGCCGGAAGCCCGCGCCGCATGGCGCGCCTTGGCCAGCGCGTTCTCGACGAAGGTGACATGCGGCTCCTCGGCCTCGTCGACGCCCAGCTTCGACTGGGGGACGAGCTCGATCCCGAGCGGCGCGAGCAGCGACTGCAGCTCGACGAGCTTGCCGGGATTGTTGGAGGCGAGGACCAGCCTCAAGCGCGCGTCAGCGGTATCGCCAGCGCCGCGCGCTGCGCGACGACGAGCTCGCCGATGCCCTTCGTGGCGAGCGCCAGCAGCGCATCCATCTCGGCACGAGAGAAGGTCGCGCCTTCGGCCGTGCCCTGCAGCTCGACGAAGCCGCCGGCCGCCGTCATGACGACGTTCATGTCGGTGTCGCAGGCCGCATCCTCGACGTACTCGAGATCGAGGAGCGGCGTGCCGCCGACGATGCCGACCGAAACGGCGGCGACGAAGTCGCGGATCGGCGAGCGCGCGAGCTTGCCTTGGGCGAGGAGCCAGGAGACGGCGTCGTGCGCGGCGACGAAGGCGCCGGTGATCGCCGCCGTGCGCGTGCCGCCGTCGGCCTGAAGCACGTCGCAGTCGAGCGAGATCGTGCGCTCGCCGAGGGCCGAGAGATCGAACACGCAGCGCAGCGACCGGCCGATGAGGCGCTGGATCTCCTGCGTGCGCCCGCTCTGCTTGCCGCGCGCCGCCTCGCGGTCGCCCCGAGTGTGGGTCGCACGCGGCAGCATGCCGTACTCGGCCGTGAGCCAGCCCTCGCCGCTGCCGCGCTTGTGCGGCGGCACCTTCTCCTCGACCGAGGCGGTGCAGAGCACCTTGGTGTCGCCGAAGGCGACGAGCACCGAGCCCTCGGCGTGGCGCGTGTAGCCGCGCTGAACGGAGATCGGACGCAGCGCATCGTGCGCCCGGCCGGAAGATCGTTGAAAAGTCATCCCCGATTGTCGCCGCTCACCCAAGAAGGGCGCTGGCGGCGCCCGTCCCTCCCTCTCGGAGGAAGGGGAGCGAGGCGGGGAGTGAGCAGCCTTGCCGAACGAAGCGAGAAAGAGCGAGTGCCGGCACAAGAAGGGCCTCAGCCCTTCTTGTGCTGGGACGACCTCTTTATCGCTTCGTTGATCTCTTTGATCGAGCGCTCGATCTCGGCATCGTCGAGCTCGTCGGGCGAGACGTCGGTGCCGAGCACGCTCGCCTGGATCGTCGATGCGAACACCGCCTCGCCGAGCGAGGTGGTCTGGATGCCGAGCGTGCTGTCGCCCTCGACGCCTTCCCATTCCATCGCCAGCACCGAGACGTTGTCGCATTTCACGCCGCCGTTGCGCAGCGCCTGCTCGACGAGCTCGGGCACGGAATCCGAAAGTGGCAAGGACGACAGCTGGTCGGTGATCTCGCTGTCGCTCACCGTGCCCCAGAGGCCGTCGGAGCAGAGCAGGAGGCGATCGCCGGCCTGCATCAGCAAGGGTCCGACGGTGTCGACGACCGGCTTGCCCGGGCTGCCGAGGCAAGTGAAGAGGACGTTGCGATTGAAGCGGTCGCCCATCGGCACGACCTGACTCATCGTCTGCTGCAGCTCGGAGTACGAGTGGTCGCGCGTGCGGGCGATCAGCTTGTCGCCGCGGACCATGTAGAGGCGCGAGTCGCCGCAGTGCGCCCAGTAGGCGGCGTTACCCTGCATCAGGCAGGCGACGATGGTGGTGCGTGGCGTGTCGATGAGCGCCTTCTGGGTCGCGTAGCGCAGCAGCTGGTGATGCCCGGCGACTATCGCCTCGTACAGGAAGCGCAAGGGGTCGGCGAGGGTCGGCTTGCAGTCGCGCTGAAACATCGCGGCCAGCGTCTGCAGCGCGAGCTGCGACGCGACTTCGCCTTCCGGATGACCGCCCATGCCGTCGGCAAGCGCGAACAGGCCCGCGTCGCGCGTGTAGCAATAGCCCATCCGGTCTTCGTTCTTTTCGCGGCCGCCCTTGCGGCTGACCTGATAGACGGAGAAGCGCATGAGGTCAGGCTTTGGCGCTAGCGGTCAGGTTTTCGAGCTGCAGCTTGAGACGTTCGCTGAAGCTGAGCTTGGTGTACTGCCGCTCGGTCTCGCGCGAGAGCTCCTTCTGCAAGGCGAACACGCTCTGCGGACGCGACAGCGGATCGAGCGACATGCACCACTCGGTCACTTCGATCAGGTTGTCGCTGTAGACGTTGCGCAGACGCGAGAGCGAAAGCGCGAGGCGGTCTTTCTCGATGCGCTGTGGCGCGTCGTTGGGCGGGTAGCCTTGCATGCAGGCGTAAATGCAGGCGCCGATCGCATAGATGTCGGTCCAGGGCCCGAGCGTGCCGTCGCGGCGGTACATCTCGGGCGCGGCGAAGCCCGGCGTATACATCGGCCGGATGAAGTTGCCCTCCTTGCTCAGCACTTCGCGTGCAGCGCCGAAGTCGAGCAGGACGGCCTTGTTCTCGTTGGTGATGAATATGTTCGCCGGCTTGATGTCCAGGTGCAGCATCTTGTGCTGGTGGACGATGCGCAGGCCGCGCAATATCTCGTCGAAAAGCGAACGAATCGTCGATTCCCGAAATACTTTGTCACGTTTGAGATCACGCGCAGTGACGATGAAATCCTGCAGGGTATCGCCCTGCAGGTAATTCATCACCATGTAGACGGTTTCGTTCTCGCGGAAGAAATTGAGTACCGAGACGACGCTCGAATGCGAAATCTGCGCCAGCGAACGGCCTTCCTCGAAAAAGCTCTTCAGACCGAGGCGGTAGAGCGGCTGCTTCTCGGGCTTGACGCGCGGCGTCAACTCGCCCGGCTCGCGCTCGGCGAGCGAGGCCGGCAGATACTCCTTGACCGCCACCATGTGGCCTTCGCTGTCCTCGGCCAGATAGACCACGCCGAAGCCGCCGGCGGCAAGCTTCTTGATGATCTGGTAGCCGCCGACCACGGTGCCGGCCGGCAGCGGAGCGGGTTTGAGCTTTGACATAATGGGAGTTTTGCCGCCACGAAACGAAAGCGCGCAGCTCGATGGCAGTCTACAGCATGACCGGTTATGCGAGCGCCGTTTCGGGCCCGGGCGCGGCGGGCGCGACGGCAGCGACGGCCTCGGAAAAAGGCAGCGACAGCCTGATATCGGACGCTGGCGAAGGCGCCTTGACCCGCTCTGGCGCGAGCGTCGAAATCCGTTCGGTCAACGGCCGCTTTCTCGACCTCGCGCTGCGCCTGCCCGACGAGCTGCGCGGCCTGGAGCCGGCGCTGCGCGAATTGCTGTCGCAGGCCTTTCGCCGCGGCAAGATCGAAGTCCGCGTCAATGCGCAGCGCGACGGCGACAGCGCCTGG
>JAYVVB010000277.1:0-2501 GCA_043787455.1 Rhizobacter sp. | reverse complement strand
GATGTCGACGACGTCGTCGTTCGGACGCCTGCCGTTCGGATAGCCGGCGAGGTCTCCGTTCGGGCCCGACAGGAGACCGCCGAGCAGGCCAAGACGGTTCTGTGATCCGTAGGGGGTCGCCGGGATCGCGGTGTTCAGGCGCAGCATCTCGGAAAGCACGCCGGTCGACGGCGTCGTCGCGAAGGGCTTGGGCTGATTGACGCCGACGATGCCGGTGAGGAACGTCGTCACGAGGTCCGTGCGCGGAAAGTTCTTCGGCGCGATGTTCGGCGTCGCGAGGGCGATCTCGAGCAGGGCGGGCAGCGTCGGATTGGTGACGTAGTTCGCAAACTGGCCGTCGTCCTTCGGCTTCGAGTTGTTGAACTTGTCCTTGTCCGGCAGGCCGATCACGACCTCGTTGACGAGCGGCATGCCGAGGCGCGAAACCTGGGTCCAGGCGCCACCGGCGATCGTCGACGTCTGGTGGCCGCTCTTGGGTGCGCTTGACAGCAACTGACCTTGGCGCAGGCTGGCTGTGGTCCAGCCGCCGATGACGGTGTCGGTCGAGCCGGTCGCCAGCAGGCAGCCGACCGGCACCTCGAGGGCGAGCGTCGTGACGTTCTTGTCGTAGAGCGAATCCGTGCCGGCATCCTTCATGCTCGGGTCGAGCAGGAACGCTGCCTCGGCCGGCGTGAAGTCAGCGCCGGGAGCATTGACCAAGTCGAAGATCACGCCGAGGTTGACCGCGAACGGGTCCTTGCGCTGGCCGACGAAGACCTTGCCCATTCCCGTGCAACCGGGGATGTTGACGGTGTAGATGTGCTGCGCCGCATAGCCGGCATAGTCGGGGATGGTCTTGGTGCCGATGTTGTCGACCGGCTTGGCGAAAACGTTGTTGCCGGTCGTGCTGTTGGTGATCTGGCCGTGGGTGCCCATACGACGATCGCCACGGACGATGTCGACCGTGAAGCTCTCGTTGACATTCAGGTTGGCCGCATTCGGCGCCGACACCTGACCGAACTGGACCAGCGGAATCGCGACGTCCTTGGTGCTTCCGGTCGGGCCGATCGCGAGCGTCTTGGCCTTGAGGGTGTTGCTGAAGCGGAACTGGAACGTGACGTGTTCCTTGCCGTCACCGACGTTGTCGATGTGGATCTCGTACAGCGCGTTCTTGTCTAGCGCGAAGTAATTTGGTCCACCGTACGCATCCTGCAGCGGCGCGTAGTTGGCAATGATCGTCACGTAGCCGGCGCGACCGCCGGTGCCGTTCGCTGCGACGCCTTCATAGCTATTGAACATGTAAAAGTCGGTGCCGTCGACCTTCGGCGTCGTCGTGATCGACGGCGCCTCGCGATGGCTGGAGGCATGTGCCGGCAAGGCACTCGCGCCGCACAGCGCGGCGACGGCGGCGACGACCGGCAAAAGACGCGCTTGGGCGCGGGTGTGGACTCTCTTCATGTCTTGGCTCCTCGGTTGAAAATAAGATCGACTGACACGAACAGCAATCGATGTGCCGCGACCGGGCAAGGCGGGAAATCCATTTACCGCAGTCCGTCGCCGTTACGCAGCGGTGTTCGCCATGGATGCAGACTTTGTCGCGGCGTAAGGGAGGCGGCACCCGCGCGACCTAGTGCAATTGCCGAAAGCAGGGAGCCAGCAATGAACGGATCCAAGTTGTCTAGAATATTTGCGTGCTGCTCGCCGCGCCTCGCGTTGTCGATTGCCGCCACCGGGCTCGCCGTACTCGGGCACGCGGGAGCGCACGCCGCCGACGCCTGCACGGCCGCGAGCTCGAAGCTCGTCACGTCCGTGGTCGAGCTTTACACGTCCGAAGGCTGCAACTCGTGCCCGCCGGCCGATCGCTGGCTCTCGAAGCTGAAAGCCGACCCGAACGTCGTCGCCCTCGCCTTTCACGTCGACTACTGGGACCGGCTCGGCTGGAAAGATCGCTTCGCGAGCGTGGCCTTCACCGACCGTCAGGCGCGCCAGCAGACGACGAACGGCGCCCGTTTCAGCTACACGCCGCAAGTCGTCGTCGACGGCCGCGACCGGACCGACTGGCCGTCGGTCGGGCTGTCATCGACGCCGCGCGCGGTCGCGCCCGTCGACGTCACCCTGGCGCACGACGGCGACCGCTTCGTGGCCACCATCGTGCCGCAGGCGAACGCGCCGAAGCGGCTCGCCGCGTACTGGGCCGTCACCGAGCAAGGGCATGTCAGCGCCGTCAAGGCGGGCGAGAACGAAGGCGTGACGCTGCACCACGACTTCGTCGTCCGCGACTACGAGCCGGTGGCCGCGTGGTCGGCGACGAGCGGTGCGAGCGAGACCCTGCGCTTCAAGCCGACGACCCCCGCCGACGCGACACATCCGCGCAGCGTCAACCTCGTCGTCATCGACGCCGCGGGCGGACGACCGGTGCAGGCGGTGAAGCTCGGCTGCTGATCCAGCCGTACGCCTTGCACCCTACTTCGTCGCGCGCAGCGCCGCCTTCAGTTCGACCCCGATCTCGGGCTTGCCCGCGA
>JAYVVB010000276.1:0-3583 GCA_043787455.1 Rhizobacter sp. | reverse complement strand
GCCGACGCCGCCAGCGCGACGAAGGCTGCCGCCACCGCGGCGCGAACGCGCACCCTGCCCATGCTCACCGGCTCGCCAGCTCGGCGCGACGGTTCTTCGCCCACGCCGCTTCGTCCTCGCCCTGCACCGCTGGCCGTTCCTTGCCGAAGCTCACGGCCTCGAGCTGGGTCTGCTCGGCGCCGAGCAGCGTCAGCGACTTCACGACCGCTTCGGCGCGGCGCTGGCCGAGGGCAAGGTTGTATTCGCTGCTGCCGCGATCGTCGGTGTGGCCTTCGACCGCCATGTGGCGCTTGCGATCGGCCGACAGCGCCTTGGCGTTGGCCTCGATCACGTTCTGGTAGTCGGGCTTGACGACATAGCTGTCGAAGTCGAAGTAGACGATGCGCGGCAGGTTCGACATCGAGGCGTTCGACGTGCTCGCGACGTCGACCGGCGCGACCCGCGTCTGCGAGCTCGACGCCGAGCCGCCGGCGCTGCCCGTGCCGGCGACGACGGCCGAGCCGTTGCGCGACTCGACCGGCGCCTGGTCGTCGAGCTTGACGCTCGAGCACGCCACGAGCGACGCTGCCGCGAGGGCCGTGAGGGCCGTGAGGAGATGACGATTGAGGGTGTTCATGCTTGGTTCCTTTGCTTTGAATGAAATACGCAGTGGCTTGCGATCAGCGCCCGTACGGGCCCCACGCCGGCTCGCGCAGGTCGGCCGTCTGGGACGGCAGGCGAGCCTTGATTTTCCCGTCGAGCGTCGTGGTCATCAAGACGCTGCGACCTTGCGCCTTGGTGGCGTAGATGAGCAGGCGCCCGTTCGGCGCGAAGCTCGGATGCTCGTCGTCACTGGTGTCGGTGATTGTCACCGGTTGGGCGCCCGGCGTCGCGAGGTCGAGGACGACGAGCTTGAAGGCATTGCCCGAACGCGTGACGTAGGCGAGCGTGCGGCCGTCGGGGCTCACCGCCGGGCTGATGCTGTAGCCGCCGCTGAAGGTGACGCGCTCGGCGTTGCCGCCGCTCGCGGCCATGCGGTAGATCTGCGGCGCGCCGCCGCGGTCGCTCGTGAAATAGAGGTAGCGGCCGTCGACGCTGTACTGCGCCTCGGTGTCGATCGCCGGACTGGTCGCGAGCCGGCGCGCGCCGTCGCCGTTGCGGCCGATCGAGAACAGCTGCGAGCCGCCGTCGCGCGAGAGCGTCACGGCGAGGCGCTCGCCGTCGGGCGCCCACGCGGGCGCGCTGTTCGAGCCGCGGAAATCGGCGATGGCGCGGCGCTCGCCGGTGGCGACGCTGTGCACGAAGACGACCGCCTTCTGGCGCTCGAACGAGACGTAGGCCAGCTCCTTGCCGTTCGGCGACCAGGCCGGCGAGATGATCGGCTGGCCGCTGTTGAGCGCGACCTGGCCGTTCTCGCCGTCGGCGTCGGCGACGCGCAGGGTGTAGCGGTTGCCGGCGCGCGTGACGTAGGCGATGCGGGTCGAGAACACGCCTTTCTCGCCGGTAAGCTTCTCGTAGATGAAGTCGGCGATGCGGTGCGAGGCCAGGCGCAGGTCGGCCGCTTCCACGGCCTGGCTCTGGCCGCCGATCTCGCTGCCCTTGACCACGTCCCAGAGCTTGAAGCGGATGTCGAAGCGGCCATCGGCGAGGCGCACGACGGAGCCGGCGACGAGCGCGTCGGCGGCGCGGGCGCGCCATTCGGGCATCTGCGGCCGGGCGGTCTCGTCGAGCGCGCCGGTTCCTGCGTCGACGATGCGGAACGCACCGCTTCGCTCGAGGTCGGCGCGGATGATGGCCGACGGCGACTGGTTGCTCTTGTCCTCGTCGCGAAAGCGCACGACGGCGATCGGCAGCTGGGTCGCGCCGACGCCCGAGATCTCGACCCGGAACTGCGCCGCCGCGGGCAACGCGAGCAACGCGAGCAACGTGAGCAGGCAGGCGCACGCGGCCCGGCGGCGAAAACGAATCTGGGACAATGGCAGAAAGCGTGGCAACAAGCGTGGCATCGAGAGCAGCGCCTTCCGTTTCACATAACCAGGGCGACCGTCGCCAGGATCGCAGCATCCGCACCACGACCCACCACGACATGCGCCCGAACGTTTCGCTTGCCGTGGTCATCGTCGCCAAGAACGAGGCCGCGCGCATCGCCGACTGCGTCGCCAGTGCGTCGTTCGCGAACGAGGTGCTGGTGCTCGACTCGGGCAGCAGCGACCGCACCGCGCAGGTCGCCGAAGCGGCGGGCGCGCGCGTCATCGTTACCGACTGGCCGGGCTACGGACCGCAGGTGGTGCGCGGCTTTTCGATGGCGACGAGCGACTGGGTGCTCTCGCTCGACGCCGACGAGCGCATCCCGCCCGACCTCCAGGCCGAGATCGTCGCCGCGCTCGCGAGCGATGCGTTCGACGGCTTCCGGCTGCAGCGCTGGTCGGAGTTCTGCGGCCGGGTGATGCACCACGGCGGCTGGCGCCCCGACCGCACGCTCAGACTCGGCCGGCGCGCGAAGTCGGGCTTCACCGACGACTTCCTGCACGCCCACATGACGGTCGATGGGCGCGTCGGCGATCTCGCGGCGAGCCTCGTCCACCACAGCTATCCCGACGTCCGCGACGTGCTCGAAAAGCTCGACCGCTACTCGAGCGGCAGCGCCCGCGACATGCAGGCGCGTGGGCGCACCGGCAGCCTGACGAAGGCGATCGCGCACGGGCTGTTCGCCTTCGTTCGCACGTATCTGCTGAAGCTGGGATTCCTCGACGGTCGGCACGGATTGATGCTTGCGATCTACAACGCGGAGTATGCCTACTACAAATACGTGAAGCTCATGTTCATGCAGAGTCCGCCGAGGCGGCCGGAGTTCCCTGCATGAACGATCGCGCCGCCCCCGCATTGGAAACGCCCGTACCCGCGGACGACGCTTCTGCCCCGATCGCATCGCCCGATCCGGCCCCCGAGTCAATCGTGCCGGCGCTCGAGAACCGCACGCTCGGCCAGCGTTTGCGCCGGGTCTGGCCCTACTTCGCCGACTGCCGGCGCGGCTTCGTGCTCGCAGTCGCGGGCGCGCTCGTCGCCGCGGCGACCGAGCCGGCGATTCCGGCGCTTCTCAAGGTGCTGCTCGACGACGGCATGAACAAGAGCGCGATTGCGCTCTGGATGGTGCCGATCGCGATCATCGGCCTGACGACGATCCGCGGCCTCGCCGGCTTTCTTTCGCAGTACGGCCTTGCCTGGGCCGCCAACCGCGGCACGCAGACGATGCGCCGGGCGATGTTCCGGCGCGTCCTCGACGCCGAGCCGACGCTCTTCGTGAAGAACGCCGCGAGCTCTCTCGTCAACACCCTCACCTTCGAGGTCCAGAACGGCGCCGGCCAGCTCGTCTACTCGCTGCAGAGCCTCGTCGGCGATTCGCTTCGCTTCGTCGCCCTGCTCGGCTACCTGGTCTGGCTCAACTGGCAGCTCACCCTTTTCGTGGCCGTGCTGCTGCCCGCCGTCGCGCTGGTGATGAGGAAATTCAGCCGCCGCCTGCACCGCCTCGCCGTCGAGGGACAGCACTCGACCGACGAGCTGGCCTATGTCGTCGAGGAGAACGTGCTCGCGTGGCGCAGCGTGC
>JAYVVB010000275.1:0-2680 GCA_043787455.1 Rhizobacter sp. | reverse complement strand
GCGCGCGTCGGCGCAGATGGTGAGCTACGAGATCGCGATGGGCTTCGCGCTCGTCGTCGTGCTGATGGTCTCGGCCAGCCTCAACATGACCGACATCGTCCTCGGCCAGGGCCGCGGCTTCGCCGCCTCGCACGGCGTGTCGTTCCTCAGCTGGAACTGGCTGCCGCTCCTGCCGATCTTCGTCGTCTACGTGATCTCGGGCATCGCCGAGACCAACCGCGCGCCGTTCGACGTCGTCGAGGGCGAGTCGGAGATCGTCGCGGGACACATGGTCGAATACTCGGGCATGGCGTTCGCGATGTTTTTCCTCGCCGAGTACGCCAACATCATCCTGGTCTCGGCGCTCGCCTCGGTGATGTTCCTGGGCGGATGGCTGGCGCCGATCTCGTTCTCGCTCGTCGGCATGCAGACGCCCGAGTGGATCGTCTCGTCAATGTGGTTCTGGAACTGGTTCTGGCTTTTCGCCAAGACCTTCGTCATCGCCACCATGTTCCTCTGGACGCGAGCCACATTCCCGCGCTTTCGCTACGACCAGATCATGCGTCTCGGCTGGAAGATCTTCATTCCGGTGACGCTGATCTGGCTGGTGGTCGTCGGCCTGGTCATCCAGTCGCCCTGGAACATCTGGAAGTAAGAGAAGTAGAGCCATGGCTCAAGCCACACCGATCAAGGACTTCCTCTCGAGCTTCATGCTCGGCGAGCTGCTGAAGGGCATGCGCCTCACGGGCCGGCACTTCCTCTCGAAGAAGGTCACCGTCCAGTATCCCGAGGAGAGGACGCCGCAGTCGCCGCGCTTTCGCGGCCTGCACGCGCTGCGCCGCTACGAGAACGGCGAGGAGCGCTGCATCGCCTGCAAGCTGTGCGAGGCAGTGTGCCCGGCTCTGGCCATCACGATCGAAAGCGACGTGCGCGACGACGGTTCGCGGCGCACGACGCGCTACGACATCGACCTCACCAAGTGCATCTTCTGCGGCTTTTGCGAAGAGAGCTGCCCGGTCGACGCGATCGTCGAGACCCACATCTTCGAGTACCACGGCGAAAAGCGCGGCGACCTCTACTTCACCAAGGACATGCTGCTCGCCGTCGGCGACCGTTACGAGAAGGAAATCGCCGCAGCGAAGGAGGCGGACGCGAAGTACCGCTGAAGCCTCCGGCTGCCGTTCGCGCGGCAGCCGGAGCGGACGCACGCCCTCCGGATCATGGATACCCACACCGCGCTCTTCTACGTCTTCTCGGCCGTGCTGCTGGGCGCGGCCTTTCGCGTCGTCACGGCGCGCAGCCCCGTGTATGCGGCGCTGTACCTCGTGCTCGCCTTCTTCAGCGCCTCGTGCGTGTGGATCCTGCTGCACGCGGAGTTCCTGGCGATCGCGCTCGTCCTCGTCTACGTCGGTGCGGTGATGGTGCTGTTCCTTTTCGTCGTCATGATGCTCGACGTCGACATCGGCTCGCTGCGCGAGGGCTTCTGGCGCCACTTCCCGGTCGCGGCCATCGTCGGCGTGATCATCGCCCTCGAGATGGCGGCGGTGCTCCTGCCCGGATTTCGTCTCGTCGACGCGCCGGCCGCGGGCGCCGTGGCGCTGAAGCTCGGCAACACCAAGCTCCTCGGCATCGAGGTCTACACCAAGTACCTGTATCCGCTGCAGATCGCCGCCGTGATCCTGCTCGTCGCGATCATCGCCGCGATCTCGCTCACGCTGCGCGCGCGCAAGGACTCCAAGCACATGGATGCGTCCGAGCAGATCAAGGCCAAGAAGGCCGATCGCGTGCGGATCGTGTCGATGAAGCCCGAGGGCGTTTCCCGCGACGTCGCGAGCGATGCGGCCAGGCCGGTCGGAGACCGTCGGTGAAAGGCCGAGCATGAGGGCCGAGCGTCGGGCCGTTCCCGAGCCGGCCCGTGCCCCCTCGGGGGGCCGGGCAACGTACACGTTGACCGGGGGGCTCCAATGAGCCTGGGCCCCGTCACTCTCGGCCACTACCTCTCGGTCGGCGCGATCCTTTTCGCGCTGTCGGTGATCGGCATCTTCCTCAACCGCAAGAACCTGATCGTGCTGCTGATGGCGATCGAGCTGATGCTGCTCGCCGTCAACCTCAACTTCGTCGCCTTCTCGTACTACCTGGGCGACATGGCGGGGCAGGTGTTCGTGTTCTTCATCCTCACCGTCGCCGCCGCCGAGTCGGCGATCGGCCTGGCGATCCTGGTCGTGCTGTTTCGAACCCGCTCGACGATCGCCGTCGACGAACTCGACACGCTGAAAGGCTGAGCATGGCGACGAACCTCTCGCCCGCGCTTCTCGTCGCCGTCCCGCTCGCACCGCTCGCCGGCGCCGTCGTTGCCGGCCTCTTCGGCAGGCAGGTCGGCCGTGCCGGCGCCCATTCGATCACCATCCTCGGCGTCCTGGTTTCGTTCCTGATCTCGGCCTGGGTGCTGTATGCCGTCGTCACAGGCGGCGCGCACTTCAACGCCCCGATCTACGAGTGGATGCGCGTCGGCACGCTGAAGATGGAGATTGGCTTCCTCGTCGACGGCCTGACGGCGATGATGATGTGCGTCGTCACCTTCGTCTCGCTGATGGTTCATGTCTACACCATCGGTTACATGGCCGACGACCCGGGCTACCAGCGCTTCTTCAGCTACATCTCGCTGTTCACGTTCTCGATGCTCATGCTCGTCATGAGCAAC
>JAYVVB010000274.1:0-12304 GCA_043787455.1 Rhizobacter sp. | reverse complement strand
GCCGCCGCGACCAGGCCGACGAGCGATGCCGTCGTCACCCGCGCCCTGTGCTGCGAGAGCACGGGCCGGAGCAGGAAGACGACGCCGAAGACGAAGTACAGGATGCCGATCCAGGGCCGCGTCACGACGTTGCCGAAGACCAGCCACGAGAACAGGAAGCTCGCAAAAGTCGCCGCGATCGCCGCGAGGTTGAACATGTAGCGGCGCGCCAGCGCCTGCACCTCGCGCGGCGCGGTGATGAGGGTCGGCGCCCAGTGGTACAGCAGGCCATCGATCGCGCCCTGCGGCTCGGGGTAGGTGAGGCCGCCCTGACGCAGGATCTCCTTGATGGCCGTCGCCGCCGGCGAGTCGCCGTTCGCGCCTTGCGGGATCTCGGGCGCGAGCGACGCCGGCCGGCCGCGGCCGAAGAAAAAGCGCAGCCGCGTCGCCGCCGTGGCGGCGGCGGCGAGCCCGGCGCCGAGCAGGAGCAGGCCGGCGCCGAGCGGCGCGGCGGCCAGGCGCAGGTCGCTCGTCGCCATCGCGCTGCGCGCCCAGAGCAGGCTCACGACGCCGGCGAGAACGAGGAGTGCGACGCAGAGCCAGAGCAGGCGGTTCTGCAGCCGGTACGGGTTGGGCAGCTCGAGCCGTTTCGATTCGGAGCCGTATTCGTAGGACATGGGCAGGCTGTTGAAATACGCTTCGGGGCCGCGGCCTCGAGTCGGGGAAGGCGCAAGCGAAGGGACTCGCAGGGCGAGCCAGTTTAGTGCCGTGCGCACGAGGTCTCCGTCGTCGCGCCGACGCCACGAAAGACGCGCTCCGGCGGCGCCGTAGTGTGCAGTCCGGCACGGATCGGCGTACTTCTCAAGGTCGCGCCGGCGCCGCCGATAACTTTGCATCCCATGAAGACCGCGACTCCGACCGACACGATCGACGTCCAGGCGCTGCGCGTCGGCATGTTCGTGCACCTCGACGGCGGCTGGATGTCGCATCCGTTTCCGCTCAGCAACTTTCGCATCACGTCGCCGGTGCAGCTCGCGACCATCCGCTCGCTCGGCCTCGGACGCGTGCGCTGGAGCCCGCAGCAGAGCGAAGTCGACGACGACGACGACGCGCGCGCCGTCGCGACGGGGGTGTCGACGCCGGCCGTGCCGGGATCGCCGTCGGTAGCCGCCGCCAACGACGACAGCCACGCCGGTCGCGACCCCGGCGACACGGTCCCGAGCATCGCGCCGGCTGAAGGCGCGGCGACCATCGAGCGCAGCATCCTGGCCACGGCGCGGGTGCGCAGCGAGAGCCAGAAGCAGTTCGCCCGCCAACGCGAGGCGAAGGAGTGCTGCGAGCGCCAGTACGCGGAAGCGGCGCGCGCTTGCCGCCAGACCTTCGACCTCGTCCGCGCCCAGCCCGAGGAGGCGCGCCGCCGGGCGGAAACGCTCTCTCTCGCGCTCCTCGACAAGATGATCGGCGCCGAGGAGCTGTGCATCCGCGTCCTCGGCGAGGCCGCCGGCGACAAGGCGTCGCTGCACGCGCTCAACGTCGCCATCGTCTCGCTCCTCATGGGCCGCTGCTTCGGCTTCGATGCCGACGAGATGCTCGACGTCGGCGTCGGCGCGATGCTCCACGACGTCGGCAAGATCGAGCTGCCGGCGCGGCTGCGCCATCGCGAGGAGAACTTCTCGCCGAACGAGCTGCGCCTCTACCGCGATCACGTCGAGATGGGCGTGGCGCAGGCGAAGCGGATGGGGCTCTCGCAAGGCGCGAGCGCGGTCATTGCCCAGCACCACGAGCACGCCGACGGCAGCGGCTTCCCGGGCGCGCTCAACAGCGACCGGATGACCATGGCGGCGCGCATCGTCGCCCTCGTCGACCGCTACGACAACCTTTGCAATCCGCACCTGCCGGCGCGTGCATTGACGCCGCATGAGTCACTCTCGTTCCTGTTCTCGCAGGGGCGCAGCAAGTACGACACCTCGATCCTGGGCGCGTTCATCAAGATGATGGGCGTCTATCCGCCGGGATCGACGGTGCAGCTCACCGACGACCGCTATGCCTTCGTCGTTGCGACCAATTCGTCGCGGCCACTGAAGCCCAATGTGCTCGTGCACGACCCGTCCGTGCCGCGCGATGAGGCCCTGGTGCTCGATCTCGAGTCGGTCACGGGGCTGGGCATCAGGAGGAGCGTTCGCGCTCAGCAGCTGCCGCCGCCCGTCGCCGACTACCTCGGGCCGAGCACGCGCGTCTCGTACTTCTTCGAGCCCGCGGGTTCGGTCGAGGACGAGGAGTGAACAACCCGCTGCCCGTCGACCCGTTCAGCGTCGCCGAGGCGGCGCGCCGGACCTGGCCGGCGCTCATCGAGGCGATGATCGAGGCGGTCTGCCTGGTCGAGCCCGAGGGTTTGCGCGTCGTTGCCGCGAACGGCGCCGCCGGTCGCCTGTTCGGCGTCGCCCCGGCCGACCTCGTCGGCCGCGGCATGCGCGAGGCGGCGGCCACGCCAGAGGACGATCAGTTCTGGCGCCGCGTTGCCGAAACCTGCGGCGCGTGCGCGAACATCTATTCCGATGCCTACATCACGCGCCAGGGCGGCGAGGCCGTGCCGGTCGTGCGCCGCGTCAGCCGGGTCGAGCCGGCTCCTGGCAATGCTCTCTACGTCCTCGCGCTCCACGACCGCAGCGAGCAGCTGCGTGTCGAGCGTGCGGCTGAGGTCCGTGTCGCCGAGCTCGCGGCGACGCTGGAATCGGTAGCCGATGGAGTCCTCGTGGTCGACCTCGCGGGTCACATCAGCAACTTCAACCGGCCGTTCGCGGCGCTCTGGGGGCTGCCCGAGGAGATGCTGCTGCTGCGCGCCGACGATGAGATCTTCGACTGGATGCGCCAGCGCGTTGCCGACCCGGTCTCCTATATGGGCCGCCTGGCGCAGATCGACTCTGAACCCCGCATGCGCTCGACCGACGCCATCGCGCTGCGATCGGGCGCCATCGTCGAACGCCGGACCCTGCCGCAGCTGAGCCGCGGTCGCGCCATCGGTCGCGTGTTTTCGTACCGGCTCGTCGCCGAAGCGGCGGTCGAGACCGCGGCACCCGCGGTCGAGTGCCGCGCGGCGCGCTGATCGCGGCTTCGACCTCGCCCCCGGCTTGGGGTGGCGCCCGGCGAGCGGCCCGGCCTCGGGCTCGTTAAAGTCAGGCTTCGACGAACGAAGCCTGGACACGCCATGCCTGCTCTCGCTGCAGCCCTCGAACAACGCCTCGGCGCGCTGTCGCTCGCCTTGGTCCTGCCCGGCGGCCGGCGCATCGGCCGCGGTGACGCCGCGGTGACGCTGCGCTTCAACGAGCTGGGCACGCTCACCCACCTGCTCACCGGTCAGCTCGGCAAGGTCGGCCGGGACTACGTCGAGGGCAAGGTCGATCTCGACGGCGGCATGCGCGAGCTGATGGCCGCAGCCGCGGCGCTGGTTCACGGCGACCCGACGGAGCCCGGGACGGCGACGCCGCCGCTGTCGTGGCTCAACCAGTTGGCGCTGACGATGCGCTCGCGCCGGCGCCATCGTCCCGAGGCCGACGCCGAGCAGATCGAGTTCCACTACGACGTCTCCGACGACTTCTACGCCCTCTGGCTCGATCCGCGCCGGATCTATTCCTGCGCCTACTTCCGCGACGCCGGCATGTCGATCGCGCAGGCGCAGGAGGCCAAGCTCGAGCACATCTGCACCAAGCTCATGCTGAAGGAGGGCGAGCGCTTTCTCGACATCGGCGCCGGATGGGGCGGACTTTTGCTGTTCGCGGCCGAGCGCTACGGCGTCCGCGCCCAGGGCATCACGCTCAGCAAGAACCAGCACGCCTACGTCAACAAGCTGATCGCCGCACGCGGCCTTGCCGGCAAGGTGCGCATCGACCTGCTCGACTACCGCAACCTCGACGAGAGCGCGCCCTACGACAAGATCGCCTCGGTCGGCATGTTCGAGCACGTCGGCCGGGCGCAGCTGCCCGAGTACTTCGCCAAGATCCAGCGTCTCCTCAAGCCCGGCGGTCTGCTCCTCAACCACGGCATCACGTCCGGCGGCACGCACAACCACCAGCTCGGATCCGGGCTCGGCGATTTCATCGAGCGCTACATCTTCCCGGGCGGCGAGCTAGAGCACGTCTCGCGCGTTCTCGAGACGACGGGCGACTGCGGTCTCGAGGTGGTCGACGTCGAGAGCCTTCGGCCGCACTACGCGAAGACGCTCTGGCACTGGAGCGACGCGCTCGAGGGCCAGCTCGCGGCGGCGCGCACGGTGACGACCGACACGGTCCTGCGCGCCTATCGCCTCTACCTCGCCGGCAGCGCGATGTGCTTCGAGCAGGCCTGGCTCTCGCTCTACCAGATGCTCTGCGCCAAGCGCACGGGCGACCCGGCCGACGGCCCGATGCGCGGCGCACAATCTGCGTTTCCGTTCAACCGCGGCTACATGTATCCGCCACGCTGAGGCCGCCCATGTACGTGTTCAAGTCGAAGGCCGACGGCGATCTGACGATGATGGACCCGGTCGGCGACCAGATCTTGCGCATCATCGGTCGCGCGCCGGCCAAACAGGGGATCCTCGAGACCGCGGCGCTGCCGGCCGCGATCGCTGCGCTCCAGCAGGCCATCGCCACGGCTGACCACGATCGGCGCGACGATCGTGCCAACCGCGGCGACGACGACGAGTCGGCGGGCGGTGCGCCCGCGGTCGGGCTGGCCCAGCGCGCCTGGCCGATGCTCGAGATGATGCGGCGCTCGCTCGCCGAGCGCGCGGACATCGTCTGGGGCGTCTGAACGCCGACGCATCGTCGACGATGCGCCGGCGGCCAGGCCCAGCATGAAGGAGAGCTCATGAAACTCTGGAGCGACAGCTGGGCCAACGGTGAGCGCATTCCGGCGACCTACGCCTGCGGCCGGATCGATCCCGCCGGCGGCGTCGCCTTTTCCGACAACGTCAGCCCGCACCTGGCCTGGAGCGACCTGCCGAAGGGCACGCGCTCGCTGGTCCTCATCTGCCACGACTTCGACGTGCCGAGCCAGGGTGACGACGTCAACCAGCCGGGTCGCGAGATCGCCGCCGATCTGCCGCGCGTCGACTTCTTCCACTGGCTCCTCGCCGACATCCCCGCGAGCGCCGGCGTGATCGCCGAAGGCGCGTTCAGCCGCGGCTTCACGGCTCGCGGCAAGCCGGGGCCGGCAGTGACGGTGCCGGGCTTTGTCGGCGCGCGCCAGGGCCTGAACGACTACACCGGCTGGTTCGCGGGCAACGCCGATCTCGCCGGCGACTACTTCGGCTACGACGGCCCGTATCCGCCCTGGAACGACTCGCTCGTCCATCACTACGTCTTCACGCTCTATGCGCTCGGCGTCGAGCGCACGCCGATCGAGGACCCATTCGCCGGCGCCGACCTGCGCCACGCGATCGACGGCCACGTCCTCGGCGAAGCCCTCCATTCGGGCAGCTACACGCTCAACCGACGATTGCTGCAGGCGTGATGAGCGCCGGCCCAGGCGCGGCCGAGGTGACGCGGATCGTCGCCGTGCGCCACGGCGAGACGGTGTGGAATGCCGAGATGCGAATGCAGGGACAGCTCGATACCGCCCTCAGCGCGCACGGCCGCTGGCAGGCGGCGCGCGCCGGCCAGGCCCTCGCGGGCGAGGGCATCGAGGCGATCGTCGCGAGCGACCTCGCGCGCGCCTTCGACACGGCGCGGGCGATCGCCGACGTCGTCGGCCTGGAGGTCGAGACCGACGCGGGTCTGCGCGAGCGCTGCTTCGGCGAGTTCGAGGGCTACACCTACGCCGAGATCGATGCCCGCTGGCCGGTCGAGGCTGCGCTCTGGCGGCGTCACGACCCGGCGTTCGGGCCGGCCGGCGGCGAGACGCTGATCGCGTTCTTCGACCGCGCCGTCGCGTCGCTGACGCGCATCGCCGTCGCGGCGCGCGGTCGCACGATCTGCGTCGTCACCCACGGCGGCGTCCTCGATTGTCTCTATCGCGTTGCCGCCGGCGTCGACCTCGCCGCGGCGCGCACTTGGGAGCTCGGCAACGCCGCCATCAACCGTGTCCTGTTCACGGGCGAGGGCTTCACGCTGGTCGGCTGGGGCGACACCGGGCATCTCGACGGCGTGACGCTCGACGACGCGAGCGAGGTCGAAGGCGCAACGGCCTCATGAACACCGCGCCGCCGCCGGCGCCGGGCGACCCGGTCGAGTCGATCGACACGCCGGCGCTCGTGGTCGACCTCGACCGCATGGAGGCCAACCTCGCCGCGATGGCGGCGTTCGCGCGCGGCCACGGCGTGCGCCTCCGCCCGCACGCCAAGATGCACAAGTGCGCGACGATCGCGCGCCTGCAGATCGCGGCCGGCGCCGTCGGCGTCTGCGTCCAGAAGACGAGCGAGGCCGAGGCGCTCGCCGCCGCCGGAATCGCCGACATCTACATCTCGAACGAGGTCGTCGACCGCGCCAAGCTCGCGCGCGTCGCCGCGCTCGCGGGGCGCGTCAGGCTCGCGATCGCGGTCGATTCGGTCGAGGGCGTCGAACGACTGGCTGCGGCCGTCGCCGCGGCGGGCAGCACGATCGAGGTCTTCGTCGAGGTCGACGTCGGCCATGGGCGCTGCGGCGCGCCCGCAGCCGCCGCCGGGCAGCTCACCCAGCGCGTCGTCTCGCACGCGCCGCCCGAAGGCGGCCTCGTCTTCGCCGGGGTGCAGGCGTACCACGGCGCGGCGCAGCACCTGCGCGGTGCCGACGAGCGCGAAGCGGCAGCGCATCACGCCGCGGCGCTGGCGCGCGCGGCGCAGGCCAGCATCGGCGCGGCCGGCATCGCCTGTCCGCTCGTCACCGGCGCCGGCACCGGCACTTTCTCGTTCGATGTCGCGAACGGCGTCTGGGGCGAGCTCCAGCCCGGAAGCTACCTGTTCATGGACCGCGACTACGCCGACAACCTGCCGGCGCCCGGTGCGCCCCGCTTCGAGCACGCTCTCTTCGTGAAGAGCCGGGTCATGAGCCGCGGCGTGTCGCACGCCGTGATCGACGCGGGCCACAAGTCGCACGCCATCGATTCCGGCCCGCCGCGCGTCTGGCAGCGCGAACTCGACTACTTCAACGGCGGCGACGAGCACGGCGTCCTTCGGCCGCGCACCGGCGCCGGTGGCGGCGAGCTGCCGGCGCTCGACGCGACCGTGTGGCTGGTGCCGGGCCACTGCGACCCGACCGTCAATCTGCACGAGCGCTATGTCGCAGTGCGCGGAGGACTGGTCGCCGGCGTCGTCGAGGCGGTCTGGCCGATCGAGGCGCGCGGCTGCGTCAGCTGAACGCGATGGCGCGGCCGCAAAGGGCCGCGCCATTCATCTTTCTCGACCGTAGCCGGCAGGTCCGGTCCGCACCGCAGCACGGTCAGACCGTGCCGGCGAACATCACCACGAACATCGAGGCGCTCGCGGCGCAGAACGTGGTGCACACCAGACCTGCGGCGACGTCGTCCCACGTCGTGATGCTGCCCATGGCGCTGGAAATGTCGTCGAAAATCGTGTTCACGGTTCACTCCTTGGAAGGTTCCCGCCGACGCGACCTTTTCGCCCGGCTTGATGCCAGTCTCGTCGCGATCGGCCGCCGCAGCGAGTCAGGATGGCGCGACGGCGATGTGACATCGGTCACTCGGAAATCGTCGCGCCGACCATAATTCGGCGCTTGCATCAGCGCTTCGAACGAGCTTGAAGCGAGAGTCCCATGACCGACGACCGCCTGCCCCCTTCCCTGCTCGAGGCCCTCGCCAAGCAGGGCAACAGCCGGACGTTTCGCGCCCAGACGATCCTCCTGAACGAAGGCGACGAAGGCAGCTCGCTCTACATCGTCATCGAAGGGCGGCTGCGCGCCTACGCGAGCTCGCCCGAAGGTCGCGACGTCGTGCTGTCGGAGCACGGGCCGGGCGCGTACGTCGGCGAGCTGTCGCTCGACGGCGGCTCGCGCTCCGCATCGGTGAAGACGCTCGAGCCGAGCACCTGCGTCGTCGTCGCGGGGGCACAGATGCAGGCCTTCATGGCCGAGCACCCCGACTTCGCCCTGCACCTGTCGCAAAAGCTGACGCGCATGGTGCGCCGCCTCACCGATCAGGTGAAGAGCCTGGCACTGCAGGACGTTTACGGCCGCATGGTGCGGCTCCTGATGGAACTCTCGGACCCGCTCGGCAGCGAGCGGCTGGTGCGCGAGAAGCTGACCCAGCAGGACATCGCCGACCGCGTCGGCTCGTCGCGCGAGATGGTCAACCGGGTGATGAAGGACCTGACCACCGGCGGCTACGTCGTCATCCGCGACGGACGCTACGTCATCGTCCGCAAGCTCCCTGCGGCCCGCTGAGCGCGCCGCGCCGGGGTTGCGGCGCGCCTCGAAGGCGTCGCGGCCGGGTGGATCGATCGGGGTCGGGCTTCGCGCCGCGACTCAGGTCACGGTCGCGAAGACGACGATGAACATCGAGACCGTGGCCAGGCACAGCGTCGCGCTGACGAGGGCGGTAGCGAGGTCATCGAACAGGGTCTTCATGGCGGTCTCCGGTGGGCATCGGCTCAGGTGAACCTTTCACGCTGCGCCGGACGCCAGTCTCGGCGCGAAGCTCGCCGCGATCGAGTGAGAAACGCGCCTCTGCGCAGTGACCTTGTGCACATCGGCGCGAGCGCCGGCCCGGCTGCGGCTAGGGCAAATGCTCAGAGGACTAACCCGTGAGCGGCAAGGAATGATGTCGTGCTTTACCTAGACTGCGCGTCCTGACCGCTGAAGGCGGTTCAGCGGGTTGAACTTGGACAGCCCTTCCATCCGCTCCGACTGGATTCGTTCCGCTCTCTCACCGATGTCGTTCGCCGCCCCTTACGTCCTGCCTTTCGCGACCGAACGAGCGCCGCTCGCACCGCTCGTGCCAGCGGTCGCGCGGGCGCTGACGCTGCTCGATCGCCTCGCCCGCGGGCGCGAGCCGATGACGCTGGCCCGTCTCTCGAGCGAGCTCGCGCTACCAAAGAGCAGCGTCCACGGCCTGTGCACGACGCTCGTTTCGTTCGGCTACCTGCGGCGCCAGGCCGACGGCTCGTTTCTCATCGGCCCGCGCGTCATGGGCCTCGCGGAGGCGTTCGTCGCCGGCACCGACGTCGCCCAGGAATTCAACGCTCTCTGGGGCAACGGCGGCGCGGCGCCCGAGGAAACCGTGGTCCTCTCGGTGCTCTCCGGCAACGAGGCGCTCTACGTCGCGGTGCGCAGCAGCGCCCGGCCGCTCGGCCTGTCGTTGTACGTCGGCATGCGCCTGCCGGCCTACCTGTCGGGCAGCGGCAAGGCGATGCTCGCGCAGCTGCCCGCCGACGAGGTCCGGCGCCGCTTCGACGGCCAACTCTCGACCCGCCTCACGAGCAAGGGCCCGCGCGACATCGAATCGTTCGTCAAGGAGCTCGCGCTGACAAAGAAGCGCGGCTACAGCATCGACGACGAAGCGGTACGCGAAGGCGTCTATTCCTTCGGCGCCGCGGTGCTCGGCGCGTCGGGCCAGGCGGTCGCGGGCATCGCCGTCTGCATCCACAAGGCGCAGCTCGGTCCCGGCCGCGGCGCCCGGCATCGCGACGCGGCTCTCGAGGTCGCGCGCCAGCTGACGAAGCGGCTCGGCGGAGAGCCTTCCCATCCATGAGCGACGACCTGATCCTCGAGACGCACGAGCTCACCAAGGAATTCAAGGGCTTCGTCGCCGTCGACCGCGTCAACCTGCGCGTGCGCCGGGGCTCGATCCACGCCCTGATCGGCCCGAACGGTGCCGGCAAGACGACGTGCTTCAACCTGCTCACCAAGTTCCTGACGCCGACCGCGGGCCGGATCCTCTTCGCCGGCACCGACATCACCGCCGACGCGCCGGCGACGATCGCACGCCGCGGCGTCGTGCGATCGTTCCAGATCTCTGCCGTGTTCGCGCACCTGTCGGTGCTCGAAAACGTCCGCGTCGCCCTGCAGCGAAAGCTCGGCACGTCGTTTCACTTCTGGAAGCCCGAGTCGTCGCTCCATTCGCTCGACGCGCGCGCGCTCGAGCTGCTGCGCGCGGTCGATCTCGAACCCTACGCGGCCTTGCCCGCGGTCGAGCTCAGCTACGGCAGGAAGCGCGCCCTCGAGATCGCGACCACGCTGGCGATGGAGCCGACGCTGATGCTGCTCGACGAGCCGACGCAGGGCATGGGCCTCGAGGACGTCGAGCGCATCCGCGCCCTGATCAAGAAGGTCGCCGCCGACCGCACGGTGCTGATGGTCGAGCACAACATGAGCGTCGTCGCCTCGATCGCCGACACGATCACCGTCCTCGCGCGCGGCTCGACCCTGGCCGAGGGCCCGTACGCCGAGGTTTCGCGCAACCCCGCGGTGATCGAGGCCTACATGGGCACGTCGCAGGTCGAGCTCGCGGCGTCGCACTGATGGCCGCGCGCTTCCTCGAAGTGAGCGGACTGAACGGCTGGTACGGCGAGTCGCATGTGCTGCACGGCGTCGACTTCCACGTCGACGAAGGCGAGGTCGTGACCCTGCTCGGCCGCAACGGCGCGGGCCGCACGAGCACGCTGCGCGCGATCATGGGACTGATCGGCTCGCGCAAAGGCTCGATCAAGGTCCGGGGCACCGAGACCACGACGATGGCGACGCACCGCATCGCCCGGCTCGGCATCGGCTACTGCCCCGAGGAACGCGGCATCTTCTCGAGCCTGTCGGCCGAGGAGAACCTGATGCTGCCGCCGTCGCTCGAGGCCGGCGGGATGAGCGTCGAGCAGATCTACGCCATGTTTCCGAACCTGAAGGAGCGCGCGGCGAGCCAGGGGACGCGCCTGTCGGGCGGCGAGCAGCAGATGCTCGCTGTCGCGCGCGTCCTGCGCACCGGCGCGCGGCTCCTGCTGCTCGACGAGATCTCCGAAGGCCTCGCCCCCGTGATCGTGCAAAAGCTCGGCGAGGTCGTGCGCGACCTGCGCCAGCGCGGCTACACGATCGTCATGGTCGAGCAGAACTTCCGCTTCGCCGCGCCGCTGGCCGATCGCTTCCTGGTCATGGAGCACGGCCAGGTGATCCAGCATTTCACCCAGGCCGAGTTGCCCTCGCGCATGGAGCGCCTGCACGAGTACCTCGGCGTCTGACCGCGCCGCTCTTTCCTTCCCACCGATCTTCCAGAGGAGACATTCATGTTCAAGCTGAACCGCATTTGCGCCGCGTGCGCCGTCGCCGGCCTTGTCGGCTTCGTCCCGGCCGTCCAGGCCCAGATCTCGGGCGACGTCGTCCGGATCGGCTTCATCACCGACATGTCAGGCCTCTACGCCGACATCGACGGACCCGCGGGCGCCGAGATGATCAAGCAGGCCGTCGCCGACATGGGCGGCATGGTCGCCGGCAAGAAGGTCGAGGTGCTCGTCGCCGACCACCAGAACAAGGCCGACGTCGCTGCCGCCAAGGCGCGTGAATGGTTCGACCAGCAGGGCCTCGATATGCTGATCGGCGGCACCAACTCCGGCACCGCGTTGGCGATGGCGAAGGTCGCGGCCGAGAAGAAGAAGCCCTTCCTTGCGATTGGCGCCGGCAGCTCGGCGTTGACCAATGACCAGTGCTCGCCGTACACGATCCACTATGCCTACGACACGGTCGCGCTCGCCAAGGGCACGGCCCCGGCGGTGGTCAAGGCCGGCGGCAAGAGCTGGTACTTCCTGACGGCCGACTACGCCTTCGGCACGGCGCTGCAGAACGACGCGACGACCGCCGTGAAGTCGGCCGGCGGCAGCGCGGTGGGTTCGGTGCGGCATCCGCTGGCGACGAGCGATTTCTCGTCGTTCCTGCTGCAGGCGCAGGCGAGCAAGGCCGACATCCTGGGTCTGGCGAACGCCGGCGGCGACACCATCAACGCGGTGAAGGCCGCCAACGAGTTCGGCGTCACCAAGACGATGAAGCTGGCCGGTTTGCTGATGTTCATCAACGACGTGCACTCGCTCGGCCTGAAGGCCACGCAGGGCATGTATCTGACCGACAGCTGGTACTGGAACCAGTCCGCCGAGTCGCGCGCCTGGAGCAAGCGCTTCTTCGACAAGTTCAAGCGCATGCCGTCGTCGCTGCAGGCGGCCGATTACTCGGTCGCGCAGTTCTACCTGAACGCGGTGAAGGCGGCAGGCACGGACGATGGTGACAAGGTCAACGAGCAGATGCGCAAGAGCAAGGTCAACGACATGTACACCAAGGGCGGCTACGTGCGCGCCGACGGCACGATGGTGCACGACATGTACCTGATGCAGGTCAAGACGCCGGCCCAGTCGACCACGCCGTGGGACTACTACAACGTGGTCGCC
>JAYVVB010000273.1:0-7149 GCA_043787455.1 Rhizobacter sp. | reverse complement strand
CTCCATTCTCAAAAGCGAGATTTCTCGAGTCGCTCGCAAGGAAGTCCGCGCCGAAGTGCTGACGCTGAAAAAAGCCGTCGGCGCGCATCGCAAGGAGATTGCTGCGCTGAAGCACCGTGCGCAGGCGCTCGAGCAGGCTCTGCGTCGCCTCGGACGGAGCCAACGGACGGCGCCCGAGCCCACGGATGAAGCCGCGTCCGGCCTGCGCCGCTTCAGCGCCAAAGGCCTCCTCTCCTTGCGCAATCGCCTCGGCCTCTCGGCGGCCGAGTGCGGGGCGCTCGTCGGCGCCTCTTCGCAATCGATCTACAACTGGGAGCAGGGCAAGGCGCGTCCTTCGGCGCGCCACCTGCCCGCGATCACGGCGCTGCGCGGCATGGGCAAGCGCGAGGCGACGGCACGACTGGCGACATTGGCGGAAGCCTCCTAGGACCCGTCTAACGCGGGCCGGGTATCTTGCCCACGGTCCGTGGCGCCTGCAGGAAGTCGAAGTCGACGCCGCGGTCGGCCTGCAGCACGCTCTGGAGAAAGAGCTTGCGGTAGCCGCGCTCGGCCGACGGCTCGACGACCGGCCTCTCCTTCGAGCGCCGCGCGAGCTCGTCGTCCGCCACGAGCAGGGCGATCTCGCGCCGCTGCACGCTGAGCCGGATGCGGTCGCCATTGCGCACATGCGCGAGCGGGCCACCGATCGCCGACTCCGGCGTGACGTGGAGGACGATGGTGCCGAATGCCGTGCCGCTCATGCGCCCGTCGGAGATGCGCACGATGTCCTTGACGCCGGCGCGCGCGAGCTTCATCGGAATCGGGATGTAGCCCGCTTCGGGCATGCCGGGCGCGCCCTTCGGGCCGATGTTCTTGAGCACGAGCACGTCGTCCGCAGTCACGTCGAGCGCGTCGCTATCGATGCGGTTGGCGAGGTCCTCGAGGTTCTCGAAGACGACGGCACGGCCTTCGTGCTCCATCAGCCCGGCATCGGCCGCCGACTGCTTGATGATCGCGCCGCCGGGCGCGAGGTTGCCGCTCAGCACCGCGATCGCGCCTTGCGGATAAATCGGGTTCGAGAGGCCGCGCACGACGTCCTGCGCGAAGCCGGGGCCGCTGCGCTCGAGCTCGTCGCCGAGCGTGCGGCCGGTGACGGTGAGCGCGTCGAGCCGCAGCAGCGGCTTCAGCTCGCGCAGCAGCGTCGCCATGCCGCCGGCGGCGTGGAAGTCCTCCATGTAGTGCTGGCCCGACGGCTTGAGGTCGAGCAGGACCGGCGTCTCGCGGCCCATGCGGTCGAGCGCCTGCATGTCGATCTCTAGACCCACGCGGCCGGCAATGGCGGCGAGGTGGACGATGCCGTTGGTCGAGCCGCCGATCGCGAGCAGCACGCGCATCGCGTTCTCGAACGCCGCCGGCGTGAGGATCCTGTCGGTCGTCAAGCGGTCCTTGGCGATCTGCACCGCCTGCGCGCCGGTCTGCTCGGCGATGCGGATGCGGTCGGCGGTGACGGCCGGAGGCGACGCGCCGCCGGGCATCGTCATGCCGAGTGCCTCGGCGACGCAGGCCATGGTGCTTGCCGTGCCCATCACCGAGCAGGTGCCGACGCTGGCGACGAGCTGGTCGTTGACGTCCGCCGTCTCTTCGGCGTCGATCTCGCCGGCGCGGAACTTCCCCCAGTAGCGCCGGCAGTCAGTGCACGCGCCGACGCGCTCGCCGCGATGCGAACCGGTGAGCATCGAGCCGGTGATGAGCTGGATCGCCGGGATGTTGGCCGAGGCCGCGCCCATCAGCTGCGCCGGCACGGTCTTGTCGCAGCCGCCAATCAGGACGACCGCGTCCATCGGCTGGGCGCGGATCATTTCCTCGGTATCCATCGACATCAGGTTGCGAAGGAACATGCTCGTCGGCGCGGCAAAGCTCTCGTGGATCGAGATCGTCGGGAAGCGCATCGGCAAGCCGCCGGCGAGCATCACGCCGCGCTTGACGGCCTCGACGAGCTGCGCCGCATTGCCGTGGCAGGGGTTGTAGTCGCTTGCGGTGTCGGCGATGCCGACGACCGGCCGGTCGAGCGCGGCATCGGTGTAGCCCGCGCCTTTGATGAAGGCCTTGCGCAGGAAGAGCGAGAAGCCGGTGTCGCCGTAGCTCGTCAGGCCTTTCTTCATGCCGCTCTCGGCCGGGGCGGAATCGTCGGGCGCGGCGGGATCTTCGGGACGGGTCGACACGGTGAGGATGCGCGGCTGTCGGGTTGCCGCGAGTGTGTCAGATCGATCGACTACGCTGACGCCATGAACGAACCGCAGATCCTTTTCGCCGACGGTGCCGCTTACGAAGACTTCATGGGCAAGTGGAGCCAGCTGGCCGGCGACACCTTCCTACGGTGGCTCGCGCCGTCTCCTGGGCTGCGCTGGGTCGACGTCGTATGCGGCAACGGCGCGTTCACCGAGATGCTGGTCGAGCGCAGTGCGCCGATCGAGGTGCAAGGCATCGATCTTTCGCCCGAGCAGATCGCCTTCGCGCGCACGCGCCTGGCGGGCAGCGTGGCGACGTTCCAGGTGGGTGATGCGATGACCCTGCCCTTCGTGAACGGCGCGTTCGATGCCGCCGCGATGGCGCTGGTGATCTTCTTCGTGCCCGATCCGGTCAGGGGCGTCGCGGAGATGGCGCGGGTCGTCAGGCGGGGCGGAAGCGTCTGCGCCTACGCCTGGGACATGCTCGCCGGAGGCTTTCCCTTCGCCGCGGTATCGCAGGAGATGGCGGCGCTCGGCGCGCCGCTTCTCCTGCCGCCGAGCGTCGAGGCGTCGCGGATCGAGACGATGAAGGCCCTGTGGCAGGACGCGGGAATGGTCGAGGTCGAAACCCGAAGGATCGAGGTGCAGCGGAGCTTCGCCGACTTCGACGACTTCTGGCGCATCGCGCAGACCGGCCCGCGTGTCGCGCCGCGCCTCGCCGCGATGGGGCCGGCCGCCGTGGCGCTGTTGAAGGAGCGGCTGCGCGCTCGCCTGCCCGCCGATGGCAGCGGCCGCATCACCTACGCCGCGAGCGCCAACGCGATCAAGGGCCGCGTCGCCTGACTGCGCAGCGTGCCCGAGTACGGCCGGTTGATCGTCCTGTGAAGCAATTGCTGTCGCGCTTGACGCGGATCAAGGGACGTGACGGCCGCCGCTCGGACACTGTCGCCTCAGACCCCTCGGAGCTTCCACCGTGTACCAACGCATCCTCGTTCCGATCGACGGCAGCCCCACCTCGACGCAGGGGCTCGACGAGGCAATCCGGCTTGCCCGGGTCACCGGCGGGCGGATCCGACTCCTGCATGTGCTCGACCAGCTGATCTTCGCGACCGGCTTCGAGACCGGCGCAACCTATCTGAACGACGTCCTGCCGCTCCTGCGCGAGGATGGCGAGCGCATCCTCGGCACGGGTCGCGAACGCGCGCAGGCGAGCGGCATCGCCGTCGACACGCTCCAGAGCGAATGCTTCGCGACCCGGACCAGCGACGTCGTCTGCGCCGAGGCCACGGCGTGGAACGCTGACCTGATCGTCATCGGCACGCACGGCCGGCGCGGCGTGAGCCACGTCCTGCTCGGCAGCGATGCCGAGCAGGTGGTGCGCAACGCGCATATCCCGGTGCTTCTCATCCGCGCGGTCGACGCACCGCCGGCGCCGCTCGCGACGGTGGCAGGTACCGCGGCCGCCGCCGCCGTGCGCGTCGCGGCGGCGGCGGCCTGATCCGACGCCCCTCTCCGGTCACTCATCACGTTCCACAAACAGGAGACGACATGTACCAACGCATTCTGGTTCCGATCGACGGCAGCGAAACGTCTGAGCGGGGCCTCATGGAGGCGATCCGCCTGGCCGAGGTGACGAAGTCGACGCTGCGTCTGCTCAACCTCACCAGCGACTTCGCGTTGATGGTCGAGATGTCGGGGGGCATCGACTTCGAGCAGTACCGGGAAGGCCTGAACCAGTTCGGCAAGAACCTGGTCGACAGGTCGAGCAAGCTCGCCGCCGAGCACGGCATCGTTTCGGAGACGCTGGTGCGCGAGCTCCGTGGCAGCCGGGTCTCCCAGGCGATCGTCGACGAGGCGCGGGAGAGTCGCTGCGACCTGATCGTGATGGGCTCGCACGGCCGGCGCGGCTTCAATCGCGCGGTGCTGGGCAGCGACGCCGAAGCGGTGCTGCGCGCGAGCCCCGTGCCCGTGCTCGTCGTGCGCGATACGGCCCGGGCCGGCTAGTCCGGCCGACCCTGCCGTGGCGGCGATCGGAGAACGGGTCCGCACCTCTTGAGCGTCCGCCACCTCGACCGCCTGCTCGAGCCGCGCTCGATCGCCGTCGCAGGCGCGTCGCAACGCGAGGGCAGCGTCGGCGCGACGGTCTGGCGCAACCTGCGCGCCGGCCGCTTCGCCGGGCCGATCCATCCGATCAATCCGAAGTACGCGGAGCTCGACGGCATCGCCTGCCACGCGACGGTCGCCGAGTTGCCGGAGGCGCCCGATCTCGCCGTCATCTGCACGCCGCCCGAGACGGTCGCGGCACTGATCGACGCCTTCGGGCGGCTGGGCACGCGCGCCGCCATCGTCATGAGCGCCGGGCTCGGCGCCGAGCGCAAGCAAGCCATGCTCGACGCGGCGCGTCCGCACGTGCTGCGCGTCCTCGGGCCCAACTGCATCGGCGTGCTCACGCCGCGCCTGGGCCTGAACGCGAGCTTCGCGCACACTGACGCGGCGGCGGGCGACCTGGCCTTCATCTCGCAGTCGGGCGCGCTCGTCACGACGATGCTCGACTGGGCGCGCGCGCGCCGGATCGGCTTCTCGACCCTGGTGTCTCTGGGCGAGCGCGCCGACGTCGACTTCGGCGACCTGCTCGACCATCTCGCCAGCGACGCGCATACGCGCTCGATCCTGCTCTACATCGAGTCGATCGAGGCGCCGCGCAAGTTCATGTCAGCGGCACGCGCGGCGGCACGCAACAAGCCGGTGATCGTCGTCAAGGCCGGACGGGCCGGCAACGGACTGCAGGCGGCCGCGTCGCACACCGGCGCGCTCGCCGGCTCCGACATCGTCTTCGACGCCGCCATCCGCCGCGCCGGCATGCTGCGCGTCGACACGCTGCAGGAGCTCTTCACCGCTGCGGAAACACTCACCCGTCTGGCGGGCAACCGCGACGAAGCGCTGACGATCATGACCAACGGCGGCGGCGCCGGCGTGATGGCCGCCGACGCCGCGGCGGCGGCCGGCGTCTCCTTGCACGAGCTGAGCGCCGTCACGCGCGACCGGCTCGATGCAGCCCTGCCGGCGACGTGGTCGCGCGCCAATCCGATCGACATCATCGGCGACGCCCCGGCGCGTCGCTACACCGAGACGCTGCAGGCCGTGCTCGCCGACCGCGACAGCGGCGCCCTGCTCTTCCTGCACGCGCCGACGGCGATCGTGCGCAGCGAAGACATCGCCCGGGCCTGCGCGCCGATCGTGCGCCAGGCACGCGGCCGCGTGATGGCCTGCTGGCTCGGCGACCTCGCGGTCGCCGAAGCGCGCGGCATCTTCGTCGAGGCCGGCGCGGCCGACTACGCGACCCCCGAGGAGGCGGTGCGCGCCTTCGCGATGCTGGCCACCTATCGGCGCAACCAGGCGCTGCTGCTCGAGACGCCGACGGCGAGCGAGAACGGCCCGCCCCGGCTCGCCGACGCGCGCGCGGTCATCGACCGGGCGCTCGCCGCCGGCCGACCGATGCTCGACGAGGACGAGGCCAAGCGTCTGCTCCAGGCCTACGCCATCCCGGTGGTCCCCACCGTGGCCGTTGCCGCCACGGCCGAGGCTGCGGTCGCGGCGGCAGCCACGCTCGGCTATCCGGTCGCGCTCAAGATCCGCTCGCCCGACATCAGCCACAAGTCCGACGCAGGCGGCGTCTGCCTCGACCTCGGCGACGAGCAGGCGCTGCGCGAAGCGGCGGGACGGATGCTCGCGCGCATCGGCGCGGCCGTTCCCGCGGCGCGCATCGACGGCTTCACGGTGCAGCGGATGATGCGCCGTCCGTTCGCGCAGGAGCTGATCGTCGGCGCGAGCATCGACCCGCTGTTCGGCCCGGTGCTGCTCTTCGGCCAGGGCGGCACGGCGGTCGAGGTGATCGCCGACAGAGCGATCGCGCTGCCTCCGCTCAATCGCGTGCTCACCGCCGAGCTGATCGGGCGAACCCGCGTCGCCCGCCTCCTCGCCGGCTATCGCGCCCATCCGCCAGCCCGGCTCGATGCGATCGGCGACGTGCTGATCGCCGTCTCGCAGATGCTGGCCGATCTGCCCGAGATCGCCGAGCTCGACATCAATCCGCTCTGGGCCGATCACGAGGGCGTGGTCGCCCTCGACGCGCGGATGCGGCTCGATCCGCGCGGGCCCGCCGGTGCCGCGCATTTCGCGATCGCCGCGTATCCCGCCGAGCTGACCGAGACCGTCGAATGGCAGGGCGAGACCCTCGTCGTGCGGCCGATCCGGCCCGAGGACGAGCCACAGCATCGCGCCTTCGTCGAGCGACTGCGGCCCGAGGACCTGCGTCTTCGCTTCTTCCATGTGCGGCGCGAGCTGCCCCACAGCGAGCTGGCTCGCCTGACCCAGATCGACTACGAGCGCGAGATGGCGTTCGTCGCCGTGCGGCGTCTGGCCAGCGGCGTTGAGGAGACGCTGGGCGTCGCCCGCGCCGTCGCCGACCCCGACAATGTCGATGCCGAGTTCGCGATCGTCGTGCGATCCGACGAGCAGTGTCGCGGACTGGGTCGCCTCCTCCTCGCCCGGCTGATCGCCTACCAGACGGCACGCGGCACGGCCCGTCTGGTCGGCGACGTGCTGCGCGAGAACGCGGCGATGCGCGGCGTCGCGTCGGCGCTGGGCTTTCAGGTCGAGAGCGACGCGTCGGCCGGGGACTCGGTCCGCATCGTCCTGCCGCTGCGCGCGGGCTCTGCCGCTGGCTGAGCGGGTCGCGCGCCAATGGCCGGCGCCGTCAATGCGCCATCAGGATCGGCACGGGCAGCGTCGCCAGGGCGCCGCGGCTGACGCCGCCGAACACCTGTTCGCGCAGCCTGCTGTGGCCGTAGCAGCCCATCACGACGAGATCGGCGCGCTCGTCGACAGCGAGCTGAGCGAGCGCCTTGTCGACATGCGCCGAGGGCTCGCGAAGATGCACGCG
>JAYVVB010000272.1:0-10001 GCA_043787455.1 Rhizobacter sp. | reverse complement strand
TCGGACAGACCGGCGCGACGCGCGAGCAGGACGCGTCGCCGCCTGGCGCCGTTCAATGAGGGCACAGGACCGGTCGCGCAGCAAAACCGGACTGCAGGTCACCCCGCTCACTTCCGCAAAGGATCCGCACCATGAACTCACCCCTCGATCTCGTCGCCCTGAAGACCAGGCAGCAGGCGGCCTGGTCCAGCGGCAACTACGCCGTCGTCGGCACCACGCTGCAGCTCGTCGGCGAGCAGCTCGCCGAAGCCTGCGACGTGCGATGGGACGAGCGCGTCCTCGACGTCGCCGCGGGCAACGGCAACGCCACGCTCGCCGCGGCGCGACGCGGCGCCGTCGTCACCTCGACCGACTACGTCTCGTCGCTGCTCGAGGACGGCGCCGAGCGCGCCCGCGCCGAGCACCTGAACGTCAGGTTCGAAGTCGCCGACGCCGAAGCCTTGCCCTACGCCGATGGCAGCTTCGACGCGGTCGTCTCGACCTTCGGCGTGATGTTCTCACCCGATCACGCGAAGGCGGCGTCGGAGATGGCACGCGTCTGCCGCCCGGGAGGCCGCATAGGCTTGGCCAACTGGACGCCCGAGGGCTTCATCGGCCAGGTCTTCAAGACCCTCGGCCGCCAGCTCCCGCCGCCCGCCGGAGCCCAGTCGCCGTCGCTGTGGGGCACGGAGGCTCACGTGCGCTCGCTCTTCGGCGCGAGCGCGGCGAAGGTGTCGGTGACGCCGCGCCAGTTCAACTTCCGCTATCGCTCGGCGGCGCATTTCATCGAGGTCTTCAAGACCTGGTACGGTCCGATCCACAAGGCCTTCCTGGCGCTTCCGGCCGAGCAGGGCAAGGTGCTCGAGCACGACCTCACCGAGCTTCTGAACCGATCGAATCGCGCCGGCCCGTCGTCGCTCGTCGTGCCGAGCGACTACCTCGAGATCGTCGTCGGCCGCGCCTGATCGTGGAGCCGAAGCTGCAGCGGCGCGTCCAGCGCTACGGTTGGGACCTCGCGGCCTCGGACTACGAACCGCTGTGGCAGAGGCATCTCGGCGTCGCCCACGCGCGCCTGCTCGAGGCGCTGGCGCCGAGGCCCGGCGAGCGCGTGCTCGACGTCGCCTGCGGCACGGGCCTCGTCACCCTCGCCGCGGCGCACGCGGTCGGGACGGGCGGCGCGGTCGTCGGCGTCGACATCTCGGGCCGGATGGTCGAGTCGGCAGTGCAGCAGGCCGGGGCGCGCGGCGTCTTGAACGCGAGCTTCGCGCGCATGGACGCGGAAGGCCTCGACTTCGCCGACGCGTTGTTCGACGTCGTCCTGTGTGCGCTCGGTCTCATGTACGTGCCCGATCCGGCGCGCGCGATGGCAGAGATGCGGCGCGTCGTACGTCCGGGCGGACGCATCGGCGTCGTCGTCTGGGGCGAACGTCATCGCTGCGGCTGGGCACCGGCGCTTGCGATCGTCGACGCCGAGGTCACGAGCGACGTCTGCCCGCTCTTTTTTCGCCTCGGAGGCGAGGGCGAGCTGAGGCGTCTCTGCGTCGACGCCGGGCTCGAGCCCGGCGTCGAGCAACGCTTGCCCGTGATGCTCGACTACGATGACGGCGACCAAGCCTGCCGCGCGGCCTTCGTCGGCGGTCCGGTGGCGCTCGCGTGGTCGCGCTTCGACGCCGCCGCGCGCGCCCGCGTCTGCGCCAGTTACGCGCGGGCGATCGCGCCCTGGCGCGACGGCGAGGGCTATCGCGTGCCGAGCGAGTTCGTCGTCGTCACGGCGACATCGCCATCGACCAGGGACGCAGATTCGTCATGAACATCGTTTCCGACCTCGATCGCATCGACGCTGAAGCGGCCTGGCAGCCCTTCTCCCGTGCCTTGGTTCGGCAGGAAGCCGCCCGACTGATGCTTCCACAGCATCGCGTAGTGGCCGCCGAGGCGGAGCAGTTCGTCGTGCGTGCCCTGCTCGACGATGCGGCCCTGGTCGAGGACGACGAGGCGGTCCATGCGCGCGATCGTCGACAGGCGATGGGCGATCGCGATCACCGTCTTGCCGCGCATCAGGCTCGCGAGCTGCTCCTGGATCGCGAGCTCGACCTCGCTGTCGAGCGCCGAGGTCGCCTCGTCGAGGATCAGGATCGGCGCGTCCTTCAGGATCACGCGGGCCAGGGCGACGCGCTGACGCTGGCCGCCCGAGAGCTTGACGCCGCGCTCGCCGACGTGGGCGTCGTAGCCCTTGCGCTCCTTCCAGTCGACGAGGTCGAGGATGAAGTCGTGCGCTTGCGCCTGGCGTGCCGCGGCCTCGATCTCGGCCGGCGTCGCGGCGGGTCGTCCATAAGCGATGTTGGCGGCAATCGAGCGGTGCAGCAGCGACGTGTCCTGCGTCACCATGCCGATCGCGGCGCGCAGGCTTTCCTGGGTCGCGTGGCCGATGTCCTGGCCGTCGATCCGGATCGAGCCCTGCTCGACCTCGTGGAAGCGCAGCAGCAGGTTGACGAGCGTCGACTTGCCGGCGCCCGAGCGGCCGACGAGGCCGACGCGCTCGCCCGGCGCGATCACGAGGCTGAGCTCGTCGAGCACGCGCCGGCCGTCGGCGCGGCCGTAGGTGAAGGTGAGGTGCTCGATCCGGATCTCGCCGTGCGGCACCTCGAGCTCGCGCGCACCGGGCTTGTCGACGAGCGTGTGCGGCACGGCGATCGTCTCCATCCCTTCCTGGACGATGCCGATGTTCTCGAAGATGCCGGTGACTTCCCAGCTCACCCAGCCCGAGACGTTGGCGATCTGCCAGGCGAGCGGCAGCGCGGTGGCGACGATGGCCGCGCCGATCGTGCCGTGGCTCCAGAGGACGATGCCGATCGCCGCCGTCGACACGAGCAGCAGCGCATTCATGATCGCCAGCGTCGCCATGAAGCGGGTGATGAGGCGCATGTGCGCGGCGATCGCGCCGGTATGCTGGTCGATGACGTCGCGCACGTGGTCGTCCTCGTCCCGGGCACGCGCGAAGAGCTTGACGGTGAGGATGTTGGTGTAGCTGTCGACGACGCGGCCCATGACGTGCGAGCGCACCTCCGACGACGCCTTGGCCAGGTCGCGCATGCGCGGCACGAAGTAGGCCAGGAAGAAGACGTAGCCCGCGGCCCAGCACGCGGTCGGCAGGGCGAGGCGCCAGTCGGCGAAGCACATCAGCACGAGCGTGCTGATGCCGTAGATCGCGATGTACCAGATCGCGCGGATGCTCGAGACGACGCACTCGCGCACCGCGTTGCCGGTCTGCATGACGCGGTTGGCGATGCGACCGGCGAAGTCGTTCTGGAAGAACGGCCAGCTCTGGCGCACGACGTGCCAGTGGCTCTGCCAGCGGATCAGGCTGGTCGCGCCGGGCACGACGGCGTTGTTGCGAACGAGGCTGTCGGCCAGCAGCGCGATCGGCCGGCCGATCAGCACCAGGAGCGCCATGACGATCAGGCCGACCTTGGCACCGTCGACGGCTGCGACGCGATCGGTCGCCTGCATCAGGCCGACGAGCTTGCCGATGAAGACCGGAATCGAGGTGTCGATCAGCGCGACCACGAGACCCGTGACGAACATCGCCGCGTAGAGGCCCCTCGTCTGGCGCACGAAGTGCCAGTAGAAGTCGATCAGGCCCTGCGGCGGCGGAGAGGTGGGCAGCACCGTGGGACGGATGCGGCGCTCGAAGTAGGTGAACATCGGTCGATTTTCGTCGCTCCCCGGCTGGCCTGCTGCGCGTGTCGTCATGGGTTCGTCGTTAGACTGACCACGCACCCCTGCATCGCCCCGCCTCACGGCTCGCTCCCATGTCGACCCGCATCAGCCCCCTCGCCGGCAAAGTCGCGCCGGCTTCCATCCTCGTCGACGTCGCCCGCCTCGTCACCGCCTACTACACAGGCCGTCCCGATCCGGCCGTCGCAGCGCAGCGCGTCGCCTTCGGCACCTCGGGCCATCGCGGCTCGTCGTTCACCGACTCGTTCAACGAGGCCCACGTGCTCGCCATCACGCAGGCGATCTGCGACTGGCGCAAATCGAACGGCATCGACGGCCCGCTCTTTCTCGGCATCGACACGCATGCGCTCTCGCAGCCGGCGGCTGCGACGGCGCTCGAGGTGCTCGCCGCCAACGGCGTCGAGACGATGATCGCCGCGAATGACGAGTACACGCCGACGCCGGCGATCTCGCACGCGATCCTCACCTACAACCGCGGCCGCACGACCGGCCTCGCCGACGGCATCGTGGTCACGCCTTCGCACAACCCGCCCGACAGCGGCGGCTTCAAGTACAACCCGACGAACGGCGGCCCGGCGGGCACCGACATCACGTCGTGGATGGAGAAGGCGGCGAACCGCCTGCTCGAGACGAGGCTCGACGGCGTCCGTCGCGTGACCTATGCGAACGCGCTTGGCGCGGCGACGACGCATCGCCACGACTACGTCTCGGCCTACGTCGCCGACCTCGCCAACGTCATCGACTTCGATGCGATCCGCGGCGCGAAGGCGAGGATGGGCGTCGATCCGCTCGGCGGCGCAGGCGTGCACTACTGGCCGCGCATCGCCGAGCAGTACCGGCTCGACCTCACCGTGGTGAGCGACGTGGTCGACGCGACCTTCCGCTTCATGACGCTCGACTGGGACGGCCAGATCCGAATGGACCCGTCGTCGCCCTACGCGATGCAGCGTCTGATCGACATCAAGGACCGCTTCGACATCGCCTTCGCCTGCGACACCGACCACGACCGCCACGGCATCGTCACGCCGGGCGCGGGGCTGCTCGCGCCGAACAGCTATCTCGCGGTGATGATCGACTACCTGTTCCAGCATCGGCCCGACTGGCCCGCGACGGCCGGCGTCGGCAAGACGGCGGTGAGCACGCAGCTCATCGACCGCATCGCCGCGCGCCTCGGCCGCACGCTGCAGGAGATGCCGGTCGGCTTCAAGTGGTTCTCGCCGGGGCTCTTCGACAGCTCGCTCGGCTTCGGCGGCGAGGAGAGCGCAGGCGCGTCGTTCCTGCGCCGCGACGGCACGGTCTGGACGACCGACAAGGACGGCATCGCGCCGGCATTGCTCTCGGCAGAGATGACGGCGCGCACCGGCCGCGATCCGGGCGAGCTCTATGCGCGTCTGTGCGCGGAGTTCGGAACGCCCGTGTCCAGCCGCGTCGATGCCGCGGCCTCGCCGCAGCAGAAGAAGCAGCTCGCCGCGCTCGCGCCCGGGCAGCTCGGCGCGACCGAGCTCGCGGGCGAGCCGATCGTCGAGGTGCTGAGCAAGGCGCCGTGGAACGGCGCGGCGCTAGGCGGCATCAAGGTGATCGCCAGGAGCGGCTGGTTCGCGGCGCGGCCGTCGGGCACGGAAGACATCTACAAGATCTACGGCGAGAGTTTCGCCGGCGAAGAGCATCTGCAGCGCATCCTGAAGGAAGCGCAGGCGGTGGTCGATCGCGCGATCGCCTGATCGGCCCGAGCGTCATTTCACCGGCGCGACGCTCGCGAGCCACGCAGTCATCTCGTCGCCGAGCTGACCGAGGCCGGCGCGAAAGCCCTGCACCGCACCGCCGGCGTCGAAAGACGCGGCGGGCACGGCGGCGCTGAAGGTGCGACGCGCGATCACCGTGCGCTTCGCCGTATCGCGCAGCTCCGCGGCGATGACGATCTTCGCCGTGCCGGGGCTCGACGACGCATCGTGATAGATCTCGAGCAGCTGGGTCGAGAGCACGAGCGTGCCGCGCACGCCGCTGCCGGCGAGTGCGATCGTGCGAAAGACGTGCGACGCGTCGATTCGCGCGACCAGCGCCCGTGTCACCGCGACATCGGGCGGCTCGGTCCAGCTGCTGTACTGGTAATAGGCGCGCACACCTTCGGCCTTGCTGTAGGCGATCTCCTGGGTCGCGTAGAACGACGCGGCAACGGTCGGCACGACGAGCAGGGTCGCATCGATCGGCGCCGGGGCAGAGGCGACCGGCGCGCTTGCCGAAGTCGCCGGTGCCACGAGCACGAAGTAGCGGAACGGCTCGTGCGGTCCGGAGCCGGCGCAGCCGCCGAGCAGCGTCGCGACGACCAGCGCCAGGGCTTTCATCGCCGTCCCTCGCCGGGACCCATGTTCTCGGCGGCCGGGCCGAACACGGCGGCGCGCGGATCCTTGAGCTTGCGCGCCGTCGCGCCGAGCGCCGCCACCGTCGAGCGAAGCTGCTGGCTCGTCGCCCGCACCTCGAGGTCGCTGTCGCCGAGCAACTCCTCGGAGACGTCGGCGATGTGCGAGATGTCGGTCGTCAGTCGAGTCGTCGAGCCGGTGATCTCGCGCAGGCTCGTCCGAGCCTCCTTGCCGAGTGCGTCGACGGTGACCGCGATGTTGTGAGCGTCGCCGCCGACGCCCTGGAGGGCGAGCCGCGCCTGCTCCGACGTTCGCCCGATCGAATCGGCGGTCTTGTCGAGATGCTCGATCGCGACGCCGGCGTGTTTCGTCAGGTCCTGCAGGTTGACGAGGGTCGCGCCGATCGCCGCAGTGTTTTCGGGCGAGAGCAGGGCGGTGATGCGCTTCATCGTCTCGTCGGCGCGCGCCGCGAGCTGGTTCGCGGTGTCGGAGAACTGCTGCAGCTGCGACGAGCCTTCGGCGATCACCGGGTTCGCGTCGCCGCTCTCCGTGCGCTCGACGAGCGCGCTGGTCTCGTCGCCGTTGACGAGGCGAATGGTCGCCAGGCTGGTGACGAGGTTGCGGTCGACGATCGCGCGCGTGCTCGTGCGCACCGGCGCCTTGGGCGAGATGCCGATCCTCACCTCGACCGTGCCCGGCCGGTTCGACGAGAACGAGAAGCCGGTGACGGCGCCGACGCGGATGCCTTTCATGCGCACGTCGCTGCGCACCTCGAGGCCTTCGAGCGACTGCCTGGCGAAGTAGATCGTGTAGCCCTGCACGTCCTCGCGCTGGCCGCTCGCGAGCAGCCAGACGATGGCCGCGACGAGCAGGCCGACGAGGAATAGGGCGGAGGCGCCGACGAGCGTGTACTTGGCTTCGGGTTCCATCAGGTTCTCTCTTTGGGTAGTGCGGCTCGTGCCGAGAAGTATTCCTGGATCCACGGATGCTCGGTGCGTTGCACCTCGGTGACCGAGCCGTTGGCGACGACCTTGCCGGCCGAGAGCGCGATCACGCGGTCGATGATCGACAGGATCGTGTCGAGGTCGTGGGTGACCATGAAGACGGTCAGGCCGAGGCTGTCGGAGAGCGTGCGCACGAGCGTGTCGAAGGCGCGCGCGCCGATCGGGTCGAGCCCCGACGTCGGTTCGTCGAGGAACAGGATCTCGGGCTCGAGAGCGAGGGCGCGGGCGAGGGCGACGCGCTTTCGCATCCCGCCCGAGAGTTGCGAGGGCGCCTTCTTGCCGGTGTCGGGCGCGAGGCCGACGAGCGAGAGCTTGAAGCCGACGAGCGGCGCGATCAGCGCTTCGGGCAGCGTCGTGTGCTCGCGCAGCGGCACGGCGATGTTGTCGGCGACGCTCAGCGACGAGAAGAGAGCGCCGTCCTGGAACAGCATGCCGAAGCGGCGCCGGAGCGCGTTCATCTCGTTCTCGCTCGCGCCCTGCACGTCGGTGCCGAGCAGGCGCACGCGTCCGGCGGTCGGCCGCAGCAGGCCGATCATCTCCTTCAGCAACACCGACTTGCCGGTGCCGCTGCCGCCGATCAGGGCGACGACCTCGCCGCGGCCGACGGCGAAGGAGACGCCGTCGTGCACCGTGTCGCTGCCGAAGCGGGTGACGATCTTGTCGACCTCGAGAACGCAGTCCATCACAGGCCCAGCTTCTGCAAGGTGACCGCGAACACGGCGTCGAGCACGATCACCCAGACGATGCTCTGGACAACGGTCGATGTCGTGTGCTCGCCGACGCTTCTTGCGTCGCGCTCGACCGACAAGCCCATGCGGCACGCGATCATGGCGATGAAAGCCGCGAACGCCGGTGCCTTCGCCAGGCCGATGACGAGCGCGCTGAGCGGCAGCACGGCGTGCAGGCGGGCGATGAACGACGCCGGCGAGATGCCGAGCTGGAGCGCGCCGATGAGGACGCCGCCGCCGATGCCGGCAATGTCGCCGACGAAGACGAGCAAAGGCAGGCCGACGACGATCGCGAGCAAGCGCGGAATCACGAGCACCTGGATCGGCGAGAGACCGAGGGTGCGGATCGCTTCGGTCTCCTCCTGCACCTTCATCGCGCCGATCTGCGCTGTGAAGGCCGCGCCGGATCGTCCGGCGACGATCACCGCGACCAGGATCGGCGACAGCTCGCGGCAGATCGCGAGGCCGACGCCGTCGACGACGAAGATCGTCGCGCCGTAGCGCTGCGCCTGGACGCCGAGCAGGTAGGCGAAGACGACGCCGATGAGGAAGGTGACGAGGATGACGATCGGCACCGCCTCGACCGTCACCGACTGGAACTGCGCCACCGTCTCCTTGAATCGGAAGAGGGCGGGCCGGCGCGCGATCGATCCGGCCTGGATCGCGACCTCGCCGATGAAGCCGGTGTGCCCGGCGAGATTGCCGGCGACATCGATCAGCGTTGCGCCAACCTTCTGCACGAGGCCGAGGCGCTGTAGCTTGGCGCGCACGGGCGCGACGTGCATGTTGCTCTGCACCAGCTCGATGAGGCGCGTCTCGTCGGCGCCCATCGCGCGCAAGCTGATCGCGGTGCCGGCAGGGAGCCCGCTCAGCAGCATGAACGCCGCTGACGTGTCCATCTCGGCCAGGCGGCTGCCGTCGAGGACGAGCGGCGCGTCGGGCACGAGCCCGAGGCGCGCGACGACGACGTCGATCCTCTCGCCGTCGCCGACGCGCCAGCCGCCGCTGAGGTAGAGCACGGCGGCGCCGTTCTCGGTGACGAGCTCGAGCGACGGTGCTTCGGCCTCTGCCAGGCTGCCGTCGCTCCGCACTCGCGATCTCACGAGGCCGGCTCAGGCCTGCGGCCGCAAGGCCGCGAGGTCGGGCCGCGCGATCGGGCGCACCGTCTCGTAGGCGCGTGCCGCACGCAGCACGAGCGCGTCGCCGAACATCGGGCCGACGATCTGCAGGCCGATCGGCAGGCCGTCGGACGTGAGGCCGCAAGGGATCGTGCACGCCGGCTGCTGGGTCAGGTTGAAGGGATAGCTGAAGGGCGTCCAGCCGAGCATCGCCACCGGGTCCATCGGACTGTGCCCGGCCGGCCGCGCGACAAAGGCCGGCACCGCCACCGACGGCGTGACGAGCAGGTCGAAGCGCTGCATGAACTGGCGCATCTGCGATCCGAGCGCGCCGCGGCGCAGGTTCAGGCGCTGCACGTCGAGCGCGCTCAGCCTTTCGCCGAGCAGGGCCTCGGCGCGAAAGTCGGAATCGGTCACTTCCTGCTGCGACGACGTGAGCGTGTTCCAGACGGTCCACGCGCCCACGAACCACAAGCCCGTTGTGATGTCGAGCGGATCCTCGAAGCCCGGGTCTATGGACTCGACGTGCGCGCCGAGCGCGGCGAGCTGGTCTACGGCGACGGCGACCGCCGCGGCGATTTCGGGATCGACGTTCTTCGCGTAGCCGAGCGTCGGCGAGAAGGCGATGCGCAGGCCGCGGATGCCATCGTCGAGGCCGTGGGAGTAGTCGCTGTCTTCGGCGGGCAGCGAGGTCCAGTCGCGCGCGTCGGGCCGCTTCATCACGTTCATCGCAAGCGCCGCGTCGGCGACGCTCGTCGTGTGCGGGCCGAGATGCGCGACGCTGCCGAACGGCGAGAGTGGATATGCCGGGACGCGGCCGAAGCTCGGCTTCAGGCCGAAGTTGCCGCAGAAGGCCGCCGGGATGCGCACGCTGCCGGCGCCGTCGGTGCCGACCGAGAGCGGCCCCATGCCGCAGGCGATCGCCGCCGCCGTGCCGCCCGACGAGCCGCCCGCCGTGCGCTCCGGATTCCAGGGGTTGCGGGTGATGCCGGTGAGCGGCGAATTGGTCTCGCCCTTGGAGCCGAACTCGGGCGTCGCGGTCTTGCCCAGAATGACCGCACCGGCCTCGCGCACGCGCGC
>JAYVVB010000271.1:0-5317 GCA_043787455.1 Rhizobacter sp. | reverse complement strand
CCCGGACGGGTCCCAATCAAGGCCGCGCGAAGTCGGCCCGACGACGGAGACAACGCATGACCAAGACGATTCCGCGCCTTGCCCTCGGTATCGCCGGCCTGGCCTTCGCCGGCTTGGTCATGGCGCAGGCGCAGGGCCAGGTGAACGTGATCTGCTCGGTGCAGGCCGACTGGTGCAACCTGATCCAGACGGTGTTCGCCAAGACCACGGGCATCAAGGTGAACATGTCGCTGAAGGGCTCGGGCGAAGCGCTGGCCCAGCTCATCGCCGAGAAGGCGAACCCCAAGACCGACGTCTGGTTCGGCGGCACCGGCGACCCCCACCTGCAGGCGGCCGAGAGCGACCTGACGATGGAATACAGATCGCCGGCCCTGCCGCAGCTGCACGAGTGGGCGCAGCAGCAGGCGAAGCAGTCGGGCTACAAGACCGTCGGCATCTACTCGGGCCCGCTCGGCTTCGGCTACAACACCGAGCTCCTCGCCAAGAAGAAGATGCCCGTGCCGCGCAGCTGGGCCGACCTCCTGAAGCCCGTCTACAAGGGCGACATTCAGGTCGCAAATCCGGCGTCTAGCGGCACCGCGTACACGATGGTCGCGACGCTGGTGCAGCTGATGGGCGAGGACAAGGCCTTCGAGTACCTGAAGGCGCTGCACAGGAACGTCGGCCAGTACACGCGCTCGGGCACCGGCCCGATCAAGGCGGTGGCGCGCGGCGAGACCGCGGTGTCGATCAGCTTCGTCCACGACGGTCCGGGCGAGAAGCTCCAGGGCTTTCCGGTCGAGACCGTGACGCCGTCGGAGGGCACCGGCGCCGAGATCGGCTCGATGAGCATCGTCAAGGGCGCGCGCAACCTCGAGCAGGCGAAGAAGTTCTACGAGTGGGCGTTGACGCCGCAAGCGCAGCAGTTCGGCGCCGCGGCCAAGCAGTACCAGCTGCCGTCGAACAAGGCGACCCCGATCGATCCGCACGTGCCCGACTTCAAGTCGATCAAGTTCATCAACTACGACTACGCGAAGTACGGCGCCAGCGCCGAGCGTCGGCGCCTGATCGCGAAGTGGGAAAAGGAAGTGAACTCGCTGCCGCGTTGAGGCGCGAGTCGCCCGACATCGACCCGTTCCTGGAGATCGCCGTGAAGAACGTCTTCGTCCCGCTCGTGCTCGCCTCTGCGCTCTGCTGCTCGATCGCCTTGGCCCAGGTCGCCGTGCAGGCGAGCGCCGACCAGGAAAAGCTTCTCGCCAGTGCCGATCCGAAGCTCGCCGCGAACAAGCGCTTCACCTACGACTTCTGGCGCGAGGTGTTCGAGGGCGCGCACATGGAGCTCGCCGACAAGTACATGGCCGAGTCGTACATCCAGCACAACCCGAACGTGCCGACCGGGCGCGCCGCGTTCGTCGACTTCTTCACCCGCGTTCGCAAGCCCGCGACCATCGAGCCGCGGATCAAGGCGCCGCTCGTCGCCGTCGTTGCCGAGGGCGACTACGTCGTCCTCAGCTTCGCGCGCGAGAACGCCGACCCGAAGGACCCGGCCAAGAAGTACAGCACGACCTGGTTCGACATGTTCAGGATCGAGAACGGCAAGATCACCGAGCACTGGGACCCGGCGCTCAAGCCGTAGCGCCAGGGGCGAGCGAAGGGTGGCAGCGATGGCGCGCGACCGCCGGGCAGTGGGCGCATGGCTGCTCGTCGTCGCGCTGTCGTTCGCGCTGCTGCCCTGGTACTTCCTCGCCGACCGGAGCGTGATCCAGTCGCTCGCGGGCGTGTGGGGCGCGGCCGACAGCGCCAGCGGCGCGGTGCAGGCCGCGGTGCACGGCCGGCGCTGGCTCTGGATCGTGCCGATCGGCATCGCGCTCGCGTCACTCGGCCTGCGCGGCAGCGAGCGCCGACGCCAGGGCGTGCTGCTGTGCGCCGGCGCACTCGTCGGCCTGGTCGGACTGCTCGGCTCGGGCTTCGCGATCGGCGCGAAAGGCTGGTCGTACAGCTGGCTGGCCCAACTCTTCGGCGCGCTCCCGATCGGCCAGCCTGGCATCGGCCTCGGCGGCGCGCTCGTGCTGCTCGCGTTCCTGATGCTCCTCGGTGCCGGCGTCGCGCGTCTCGGCTGGGTTCGCGGCGACGCCTTCACCGCGAGCGCCATCGTGCTCTGCAGCGTCCTCCTGATCCTCTTCGTCGCCTGGCCGGTCGCGATGTCGCTGGCGGGTGCGTTCGTCGACGAGAACGGGCGGTTCTCGCTCGCCGCGCTCGTCGAGCGCGTCGGCAACGAGCGCACCTGGGGCCTGGGATGCCTGGCCGGCGGCGTACGCTGCGGCGTCGCCTGGAACACGCTCTTCCTGGCGCTTCTCACGGCCACCGGGACGACGATCCTCGGCACGATGATCGCGCTCCTCGCCGAGCGCGGCGCGGGCCGGCTCAAGCGCCCGCTGGGCGTCCTCGCGCTGCTGCCGATCATCACGCCGCCCTTCGTCGTCGGCCTCGGCCTGATCCTGCTGTTCGGTCGCGCCGGCGTCGTCAGCCAGGGCCTCGAAGCGGTCTTCGGCATCACGCCGTCGCGCTGGTTCTACGGCCTCTTCGGCATCTGGCTGGCGCAGCTGTTCGCGTTCACGCCGATCGCCTTCATGATCGTGCGCGGCGTCGTCGCCGGCATCGGGCCGTCGCTCGAGGAAGCGGCGCAGACGCTGCGCGCCGACCGGCGCACGACTTTCCTCACGATCACGTTGCCGCTGCTCAAGCCCGGCCTGGCGAACGCGTTCCTGGTCGGCTTCATCGAGAGCATCGCCGACTTCGGCAACCCGATCGTCGTCGGCGGCCAGTACTCGGTGCTGTCGACCGATGTCTTCTTCGCCATCGTCGGCGCGCAGTACGACCAGGGGCGGGCTGCTTCGCTGGCGCTGATCCTGAGCGCCTTCGCGCTCGTCGTCTTCTGGGCCCAGCGGCGTCTCCTCGGCCGCACGAGCTTCACGACGCTGACCGGCAAGGGCGACGGTGGCCTGGCGATGCCGCTGCCCGCGGGCGTGCGCAGATTGATCCTCGCCGTCGTCCTGCCGTGGCTCGCGTTTACGGCCGTTGTCTACCTCTTCGCCTTCATCGGCGGCTTCGTCCAGACCTGGGGACGCGACTACACGCCGACGCTTGCCCACTTCGTCACCGCGTTCGACATCCAGCGAGGCAACGCCGACGTCGGCGGCGCCCTCGTGTTCGCGGGCACGGCCTGGAGCTCGCTCTTCACGACGCTGCGCCTTTCGGCCATCGCCGCGCCGCTCTGCGCTGCACTCGGCCTGCTCATCGCTTGGCTTCTGGCGCGCACCGCGTTCCGCGGCCGCGGCCTGTTCGAGTTCGGCGCGCTGCTCGCCTTCGCGATCCCGGGCACCGTGCTCGGTGTGAGCTACATCCTCGCCTTCAACGTGCCGCCGTTCGAGCTCACCGGCACCGGCCTCATCATCGTCCTGTGCTTCGTGTTCAGGAACCTCCCCGTCGGCGTGCGCGCCGGCAGCGCCGCACTGCTCCAGATCGACCGCTCGCTCGACGAGGCCTCGTCGATGCTGCGCGCGAGCACCGCGACGACGCTGCGCCGCGTCGTCCTGCCCCTGCTCCGGCCCGCGCTCGTCGCCGCGCTCGTCTACAGCTTCGTGCGCGGGGTGACCACGGTCTCGGCCGTCGTCTTCCTCGTCACCGCCGAGAACGACCTGGCGACGACCTACATCATCGGCCGCGTCGGCAACGGCGACTATGGTGTCGCGCTGGCTTACTGCGCGGTGCTGATCGCGCTGATGTCGATCGCCGTGGCGCTCATTCAGTGGCTGGTGGGCGAGCGGTCGATCGGCCGTCGCGCGATCGCGCCCGTGACGGCAGCGGCGCCGGCGTGACGACGAGACTCGATCCATGACCACGAGCGACGACAGCTCCGGCGACGGCATCGAGTTCCGCCACGTCTCGAAGCGCTATGGCGCCGATCCGCACGGGCCGCTCGCCGTCGACGGCGTCAGCTTTCGCGTCGCTCGCGGCACGTTGACAACGCTGCTCGGCCCGAGCGGCTGTGGCAAGACGACGCTGCTGCGCATGATCGCCGGCCTCGAAGCGCCGACGTCGGGGCGCGTCCTCATCGCCGGCCGCGACATCACCGACCTGCCGGCTTCCGAGCGCAACGTCAGCATGGTGTTCCAGAGCTACGCGCTCTTTCCGCACATGACGGTGCTCGCCAACGTCGCCTACGGCCTCGACGTCGGCGGCGTGCCGCGCGCGACTGCACGCGAGCGGGCGCGCGCAGCGATGGCCACGGTCGGCCTCGTCGACATGGACGAGCGGCTGCCGAGCGAGCTTTCCGGCGGCCAGCAGCAGCGCGTCGCGCTCGCCCGCGCCCTCGTCCTCGAGCCGGCCGTGCTCCTCTTCGACGAGCCGCTCTCCAACCTCGACGCGCGCCTGCGCCGCTCGATGCGCGAGGAGATCCGCGGCCTGCAGCAGCGGCTCGGCCTCACCGTCGCCTACGTCACGCACGACCAGCAGGAAGCGATGGCGGTGAGCGACCGCATCCTCGTCATGAACGGCGGCAAGCTCGTCCAGAGCGGCACGCCGCGCGAGCTCTATGAGCGACCGCTGAGCGCCTTCGTCGCCGGCTTCATGGGCGAGGCGATGCTGTTCGACGCGACCGCGCTCGCCGACGGCACGCTGCGGCTCGGCCCGCTCGCGTTGCGTCCGGTCGAGGCCTGCGCGCCCGGGCCGGTGCACGTCGCGATCCGTCCCGAGGCCTGGCGGGTGGTGCCTGAAGGCGTTGGCCCGCTCGCGGCCACGGTCGTCAAGACCGCGTATCTGGGCTCGGTGCGCGAGTCGACGCTCGTCACCGAGCTCGGCGAGATCTTCGTCGCCTCGGCCGACCTCGGCAGCACGCTCGTGGCGGGCGACGTCGCAAGTCTCGACCTGAGCCCGCACGGCTGGTCGGTGCTCGATGGTCGCGCATCGTGACGAATCGCTACGATCCTTCGCCATGAACGTCTCCTCCGCCGACAAGGCCCTGCGCCTGCGCGCCCTGCACGACGGTCCGCGCGCCTTTGTCATCGCCAATGCTTTCGACGCCGGTTCGGCCGTCTTGCTCGCCAAGCTCGGCTTTGAGGCGCTCGCGACATCGAGCGGCGCCGCGGCCGGCGTGCTCGGCCGCCGCGACGGCGAGCTCTCGCGCGATGAGGCGCTGGCGCACGCGCGCCAGGTCGCCGCCGCGACCGACCTGCCCGTCTCAGCCGATCTCGAGAACGGCTTCGGCGACGCGCCCGAGCACGTCGCCGAGACGATCCGCCTCGCCGGCGCGACCGGCATCGTCGGCGCGTCGATCGAG
>JAYVVB010000270.1:0-3500 GCA_043787455.1 Rhizobacter sp. | reverse complement strand
GGTCCGGTTGCACCCGCGCCGGCAGCATCGCCGGCCGCAGCAGCGGGGCCGACGCCGGCGCCGGCCGCAGCGCCGGACCGCGCGATCCCGACTGCCGCGTTGCCAGCGCACGAGCCGACCGCGCCCGGCGGCGCGCTGCCGCACGCGTCGCCGACGATCCGCAGGCTCGCGCGCGAGCTCGGCGTGCCGCTCGAGGAAGTGAAGGGCAGCGGTCCCAAGGGCCGGATCACGCAGGAGGATGTCCAGTCCTTCGTCAAGTCGGTGCTCGCCGGCGCGACGCAGACGCGCGCGCAGGCGGCCAAGGGCGGCGGCACCGCAGCGAGCGCCGCGTCGGGTGTCGGCCTCGCCGGCCTGATCCCTTGGCCGCAGGTCGACTTCGCGAAGTTCGGGCCGATCGAGAAAAAGGACCTCTCGCGCATCAAGAAGATCAGCGGCCCGGCGCTGCATCGCAACTGGGTGACGATCCCGCACGTCACCAACAACGACGACGCCGACATCACCGACCTCGAGGCCTTTCGTGTCTCGACCAACAAGGAGAACGAGAAGTCGGGCGTCAAGGTGACCATGCTCGCCTTCCTGATCAAGGCCTGTGTCGCGGCGCTGCAGAAGTTTCCCGACTTCAACGCCAGCCTCGAGGGCGATCAGCTCGTCCTGAAGAAATACTTCCACGTCGGCTTCGCCGCCGACACGCCGAACGGGCTTGTCGTGCCGGTGATCCGCGACGCCGACAGGAAGGGCGTGCTCCAGATCTCGACCGAGATGGGCGAGCTCGCCAAGAAAGCACGCGACGGCAAGCTGACGCCGACCGACATGAGCGGCGGGTGCTTCTCGATCTCGTCACTGGGCGGCATCGGCGGGCGCTACTTCACGCCGATCATCAATGCGCCCGAGGTCGCGATCCTCGGCGTCTGCCGCAGCACGACCGAGCCCGTGTGGGACGGCAAGGCGTTCCAGCCGCGCCTCATCCTGCCGCTCTCGCTCAGCTGGGACCATCGCGTCGTCGACGGCGCGATGGCGGCGCGCTTCAACGTCTTCCTGATCCAGGTGCTCGGCGACTTCCGGCGGGTGCTGCTGTGACGATCGACATCCAGGTTCCTGACATCGGCGACTTCAAGGACGTCGGCGTCATCGAGGTCCTGGTCAAGCCGGGCGACGCCGTCAAGGTCGAGCAGAGCCTGATCACGATCGAGAGCGACAAGGCGTCGATGGAGATTCCGTCGTCGCATGCCGGCGTCGTGAAAGAGCTCAAGGTCAAGGTCGGCGACACGGTCAATCAAGGCTCGGTGATCCTGAGCCTCGATGCCGCGGACAGCGCCGCTGCGCCGGCGCAAGCCCCACCTGCGGCCGCTCCCGCTCCGACATCCGCGACGAGTGCACCCGCACCGGCGCCGTCACACGTGCCCGCGCCCGCACGCACGAGCGCTCCGGCGGTCGCTGCGGCCGCCAGCTTCGGCGGCGACATGACCTGCGATCTGATCGTCCTCGGCGCCGGCCCCGGCGGCTACTCGGCGGCTTTTCGCGCCGCCGACCTCGGCCTCAAGGTCGTTCTCGTCGAGCGCTACGCGACGCTCGGCGGCGTCTGCCTCAACGTCGGCTGCATTCCGTCGAAGGCGATGCTTCACGTCGCCGCCGTGATCGACGAGGTCGCCCACTTCGGCGCCCTCGGCGTCGACTTCGGCGCGCCGACGATCGATACCGCCAAGCTGCTCGCCCACAAGAACAAGGTCGTCGGAAGGCTCACCGGCGGTCTGGCGCAGATGGCGAAGATGCGCAAGGTGACAGTCGTCACCGGCAGCGGCCGCTTCAGCGACGACCATCACGTCGTCGTCGACCTCGCCGCCGGCGGCAGCACGACGATCGGCTTCGCGCGCGCCGTGATCGCGGCCGGCTCGGAAGCGGTGAAGCTGCCGTTCATGCCGAAGGACGACCCGCGCGTCGTCACCTCGACCGGCGCGCTCGAGCTGCCCTCGCGGCCCAATCGCATGCTGATCGTCGGCGGCGGCATCATCGGCCTCGAGATGGGGACGGTGTACTCCACGCTCGGCGCGCGGCTCGACGTCGTCGAGATGCTCGACGGCCTGATGCAAGGTGCCGACCGGGATCTGGTCCGCGTCTGGCAGAAGCTCAACGCGCCGCGCTTCGACAACATCCTGCTGAAGACGAAGACCGTGAGTGCCGAAGCCCGACCCGACGGCATCCTCGTGAAGTTCGAAGGCGAGGGCGCGCTGAAGGAGAGGCTCTACGACCTCGTGCTGCAGGCCGTGGGACGCGTGCCGAACGGCAAGAAGATCGGCGCCGAGGCAGCCGGCGTGACCGTCGGCGAGCGTGGCTTCATCCCGGTCGACATCCAGATGCGGACCAACGTGCCGCACATCTTCGCCGTTGGCGACATCGTCGGCCAGCCGATGCTCGAGCACAAGGCGGTGCACGAGGCGCATGTCGCGGCCGAGGTCGCGGCCGGCGAGCAGCTCGGCGACTCGAAGCTCGCGAAGAGCGCGTTCGACGCGCGCGTGATCCCGAGCGTTGCCTACACCGACCCGGAGATCGCCTGGGTCGGCATCACCGAAGACGAAGCCAATGCGCGCGGCGTCAAGGTGAAGAAGGGCCTCTTCCCGTGGACGGCGTCGGGCCGCGCGATCGCCAACGGCCGCGACGAAGGCTTCACCAAGCTGCTCTTCGACGAAGCGACGCACGCCATCGTCGGCGGCGGCATCGTCGGCACCCATGCCGGCGACATGATCGGCGAGATTGCGCTGGCTATCGAGATGGGCGCTGACGCCGTCGACATCGGCAAGACGATCCATCCGCACCCGACCCTCGGCGAGTCGATCGGCCTGGCCGCCGAGGCCTTCGAAGGCACCTGCACCGACTTGCCGCCGGCGCGGCGCTGAGGCGATCGATCTCCTTCAAAAGCCGGTTCGCACCATCACGATTTGCCCGATCGGCAGGACTCGTGTCGGTAAGGCCGGCCACCAAGCTCTAGAAGAGACGAAGTGGCCGTCGTCGCTGAGGTGCGATCAGCCGACGGATCCGGCTTGCACGCCTGACGCGTCAACCGACACGAGGGCCGTGTGCGGCACGCAGCTCGGTGGCGCACTCGCGCCGCCGCAAGCGTCGCGCACGTAGACGGCGGTGCCGCCCTGATATGCCGGCGCCAGGTTGTAGGGCAACGCGAACCAGATGAAGCGACCGTCGTCGGAGAGCGAAGGCTGCAGGTTCGCTTGTGCGGCAAGGGTGATGTCGAGGTTGCCGCTGTCGAGCACCGACGCATACGCGAAGTGCGGCGTGCATCTGGCGACGTTGCCGGCCGCGATCACGCAGGAATCGAACAGCATCGCCTGTCCTCCCGGCAACTGCAGGTTCAGCGGCGGCGTTGCCAGGAGGCCGACGCTCGAGTTTTCTCCCTGCGCGGGAAAGCCGATGAAGCGACCGTCGGCCGAGATCGACGGCAGCTGGCTGTCGAGGAGCACGCCGCTCGCGCTCGCGCCGGGAACCGGGTC
>JAYVVB010000269.1:0-3249 GCA_043787455.1 Rhizobacter sp. | reverse complement strand
CCGGGCGTGTACGAGGTCGCGATCGCCTTCGGCGAGGCGCTCGAGCAGGCCGACCGGTCGATTCTCTTCAAGACCGGCGCCAAGGAGATCGGCGCGCGCTTCGGGATCATGCCGAGCTTCATGGCCAAGTGGAACTCGAAGTACCCGGGCTGCAGCGGCCACATTCACCAGAGCCTGAAGGACGGGCCGGACGGCAAGGCCAACCTCTTCCACGACGCGAAGTCGCCGAGGAAGATGAGCGCGCTGTTCGAGAGCTACGTCGCCGGCCAGGTCGCGTGCCTGATGGAGTTCGCGCCGATGTTCTGGCCGACGATCAACAGCTACAAGCGCCTCGTCGACGGCTTCTGGGCGCCGGTGAAGCCGACGTGGGGCATCGACAACCGGACGGCGAGCTTTCGGGTGCTGGCCGGCAGCCCGAAGGCGACACGCCTCGAGACCCGCTGCCCCGGCGCCGACGTCAACCCGTATCTCGCGATGGCGGCGGTGATCGCCGCCGGCCTCGACGGCGTCGAGAAGGGTCTCAAGCTCGGTGCGCCGATCACCGGCACCAACGAGGGCAGCGACGACGTCCCGCGCGCACCGCGCACGCTGATCGAGACGACGCGCGTCTTCAAGCAATCGACGATTGCGCGCGACTGGCTGGGCGATGCCTTCGTCGACCACTTCGCGGCGACGCGCGACTGGGAATGGCGCCAGTGGCTCGACGGCGTCACCGACTGGGAACTGAAGCGCTACTTCGAGATCATCTGACGATGACGTCGCGCGGCCTCGGGTGGCGGCGGGACAGGGCGCGGTGCACGATCGCGTCGCTGCTGCTCGTCGTCGGCGCGGCGCTGTCGGGCGCGGCCCACGCCGTCTCGGTGAAGATCGCCACGGCGTTCGACCCGCAGACGATGGATCCGCATTCGCTGGCCTTGCTGTACCACGGGCGCATCGTCTTCCAGATCTACGACTCGCTCGTCAACCGCGACGAGAACTACGTCCCCGAGCCAGGCCTCGCGCTCTCCTGGCGGGCGACCGGACCGCTGGCGTGGCAGTTCAGGCTGCGACCCGGCGTCGTCTTCCAGGACGGCACGCCGTTCGGCGTCGACGACGCGGTGTTCTCGATCCAGCGCGCGTTGGGCAAGACCTCGCAGCGCGCGTTCCAGCTGAAAGGCGTTCTCGGCGCGCGCAAGGTCGACGAGCAGACGCTCGAGGTCTCGCTCGAGTCGCCCGATGCCGTCCTGCCCGAGAAGTTCATCTCGATGCCGATGATGAGCAAGACCTGGGCAGCGGCGCACAAGGTCGAGGTCGCGCAGGACTACAACGGCAGGAAGGAGACCTTCGCGGTGCGCAACGCGATGGGCACCGGGCCGTACCAGCTCGTGCGCTACGAGCCCGACGAGCGGACGGTCCTGAAGCGCAATCCGCGCTGGTGGGGCTGGGGCGAGAAGCGCTCGGGCAATGTCGACGACGTGACCTGGCTCACCATCCGCTCCGACGCGACCCGGCTCGCCGCCCTGATCTCGGGCGAGGCCGACCTGGTGCTCGACCCGCCGATCCCCGACGTCGTCCGCCTGAAGGGCGAAAGCGCGCTGTCGGTGCTGCAGACGCCCGACATCGGCGAGCAGTACCTCGCCTTCGATCAGTGGCACGACGAGCTCGAGGGAAGTGAGGTCAAGGGCCGCAACCCGTTCAAGGACCTGCGCGTGAGAAAGGCCGTGTACCAGGCGATCAATGTCGAGCTGATCGCGCAGAAGGTGCTGCGCGGCGTTGGTGTGCCGACCGGCGCGTTTCTCTCTACCCGTGTCGACGGATCGCCGCCCGAGCTCGACCGCCGCCTGCCGTTCGATCCGGCGCGGGCGAAGGCTCTGCTCGCCGAGGCCGGCTACCCGAACGGCTTCTCGGTGACGCTCGACTGCGTGAACGTCGCGTGGCGCGAAGCGGTGTGCCAGGCGATGACTGCGATGCTCACCCAGGTCGGCATCCGTGCGACCTTGCGCTCGGCGGGCACGAACCAGTTCTTCCCGAAGCTGAGCCAGGGGCAGATCGCCCTCGCGGAGTTCGGCTGGTCGGGCGGCGGCGACGCGTGGATCTCGCTCAATGCCCTGTTTCGCACCTACGACAAGAGCGGCCTGGGTACGTTCAACGCGGGCCGTTATTCGAACCCGAAGCTCGACGCGTTGATCGACGGCCTGCGCGTCGAGTCCGACCTCACCCGGCGGCGCGCGATGATCGCGACAGTGCTTCGCCTCGTCGGCGACGACCTGCCCCTCGTGCCGCTCTATCGTCGCATCCTCAGCTACGCGATGAAGCGCAACGTGCATCTCGTGCAGTGGCCGAGCGATGCGCCCGAGCTGCGCTGGCTGCGCGTGCAATGACCGCCGATCCGTCCCTCACGCTGGACTGCCCATGACCATCACGAAGTTCTCCTTCCCGACGACGATCCACTTCGGCCCCGGCGCGAGGAAGCTCGCGGGCCCGCACCTGCGCGAGCACGGCCTCGAGCGGCCGCTTGTCGTCACCGATCGCGGTCTCGCCGCATTGCCGCTGATCGCCGAGCTGCGCGCCGATCTCGCCGCGGCGGGGCTCGAGGCGGCGGTCTTCGCCGGTGTCTTCGGCAACCCGACCGGCCCGCAGGCGATGGCCGCGGCCGAGGCCTACCGCGGCCACGACGCCGACTGCGTCATCGGCATCGGCGGCGGTGCCGCGCTCGACGTCGCCAAGATCGTCGGCCTGCTCGCCACCGACGAAGGCCCGGTGCTGGAGTACGCGTGGGATCACCCCCACGTGCGCTCGATCGGCGCGGCGCTGCCGTACTTCATCGCCTTGCCGACTACGTCCGGCACTGGCAGCGAGGTCGGCCGCAGCTCGGTCATCAGCGAGGAAGACACGCACCTGAAGCGGATCATCTTCTCGCCGCAGATCCTGGCCAAGGCGGTCTTCGCCGACCCCGAGCTCACGGTCGGCCTGCCCGCGTCGGTGACGGCGGCGACAGGCATGGACGCGCTCACCCACAACGTCGAGAGCTATCTCTCGCCGGCATATCACCCTCTGTGCGACGGCATCGCGCTCGAGGGCACGCGCATCGCCGCGCGCTCGCTCGCGACGGCCGTGCGCGAGCCGGGCAACCTCACAGCGCGCGGCGACATGATGATGAGCTCGATGATGGGCGCGATCGCGTTCCAGAAGGACCTCGGTGCCGTCCACTCGTGCGCGCACGCGCTCGGCACGGTCTGCGACCTGCACCACGGCCTGGCCAACGCAGAT
>JAYVVB010000268.1:0-7518 GCA_043787455.1 Rhizobacter sp. | reverse complement strand
CCCGGCATCTACACAGCGCTCGCCGAGGCAGCCGAGACGATGCGTCGCGGCGGTGGCGTGGGCTACGACTTCTCCCGGATCCGCCCGCGCGGCTCCTGGGTCGGCAGCACGCAGAGCAGCGCCTCCGGGCCGGTGAGCTACATGCGCGTCTTCGACCGGTCATGCGAGACCGTCGAATCGGCCGGTGCCCGCCGCGGTGCCCAGATGGGCGTCCTGCGCTGCGATCACCCCGACATCGAGCATTTCATTCATGCCAAGGACAGCGGCGACCTGAAGAACTTCAACCTTTCGGTCGGGGTGACGGATGCGTTCATGGAGGCCGTTCAGGCCGGCAACGAGGTCGAGCTCGTGCACCGGGCCGAGCCTGGCGCCGCCCAGAAGGAGGCCGGCGCCTATCAGGACAGTCAGGCGGACGGCGCCCTGTGGGTCTATCGCAAACTGCCGGCGCGCGATCTGTGGGACCAGATCATGCGGTCGACCTACGACCATGCCGAGCCTGGCGTGCTGTTCCTCGACCACATCAACCGCGACAACAACCTGTCGTACTGCGAAAGCATAGTTGCCACCAACCCTTGCGCGGAACAACCGCTGCCGCCCTACGGATGCTGTTGCCTCGGCTCGATCGATCTCACGCGATTCGTGCTCGCGCCGTTCGAAGACGGCGCGCATTTCGACGCCGCCGCTTTCGCGCGGGTTGCGCGCGTGGCGACGCGGATGCTCGACAACGTCCTCGATGTGACCGTCTGGCCTTTGCCGCAGCAGCAGGAAGAAGCGCGCAGCAAGCGCCGCATCGGCCTCGGGTTCACCGGCCTCGGCGACGCGCTGGTGATGCTCAACCTGCGCTACGACACAGAACCGGCCCGCGCCATGGCGCGACGCATCGCCGAGCAGATGCGCGATGCGGCCTACGAGGCTTCGGTCGAACTGGCTCGCGAGCGCGGCGCGTTCCCGCTCTTCAACGGCGACCTGTTCCTCACCGGCGCGACCTTCGCCTCGCGGCTGCCGCAGCCGCTGCGCGACCGCATCCGCACCCATGGCCTGCGCAACTCGCACCTGCTGTCGATCGCGCCCACCGGCACCATCAGCCTGGCTTTTGCCGACAACGCCAGCAACGGCATCGAACCGGCGTTCAGTTGGACGTACACCCGCAAGAAGCGGATGCCCGACGGCAGCGTCAAGGAGTACGCGGTCGAAGACCATGCGTGGCGCCTGTTCCGCCACCTCAGGGGCGAAACGGCTGCGCTCACGCCGGCGTTCGCGACGGCGCTCGAGATCAGTGCGCAGGCCCACGAAACCATGGTCGCCGCCGTGGCGCCGTACATCGACACGGCGATCTCGAAGACGGTCAATGTGCCGGAGGACTATCCGTATCAGCATTTCCAGAATCTCTATCTCGATGCCTGGCGATCCGGTCTGAAGGGCTTGGCCACCTATCGGCCAAACAGCGTCCTCGGCTCGGTCCTGAGCGTCACGCCTCCAGCCGCCGCAGTGGTAGTGACGCCGCTGCGCATCGACGATGCCAACCGTCGCCTTGCCCTCGACCGGCTGCCCGCGCCGGTGCTGTCATCGCTGCGCTGGCCCGGCCGGCCGGAAATGCCCGCGGGCAATCCCGCGTGGACCTTCATGGTCCAACACCCCTTCGGCGAGTTCGCCCTTTTTGTCGGCGAGCTCGCCGCGGCCGACGGTTCGGCCCAACCCTTCGAGGTCTGGGTCAATGGCGCCGAGCAACCCCGCGGGCTCGGCGCGCTGGCGAAGACCTTGTCGATGGACCTGCGTGCGAACGATCCAGCCTGGCTCCAACTCAAGCTTGACGCCCTCACGACAGTGGCCGAGGAGCGCTCCTTCGAGATGCCGTTTCCGCCGCACGGCGAGCGGCGCCTTTTCCCCGGCGTGGTCGCGGCCACGGCGGCCGTGATCCGCTGGCACTGCGAGCAACTCGATGCGTTGCCGCGATCCGGATACAGCGGCCCGACGCCGGTGATGGACGCGATGTTCAGTATCGTCGAGCCGCACACCGGGCCGTCGGGGACACTGGCCTGGGCGGTGGACATCGACAACCCGGCGGCGGGCGAGCAGTTCACGCTGACGCTGAAGGAAGTGACCCTGCCTGTCCCCGGTTCCGGCCACGACCGTGCCACCGTGACGCGGCCCTGCGCCGTCGGCTTCTCGGGCAACTATCCCCGGGCGCTCGATGGCCTGGCGCGACTGTTGTCGCTGGACATGCGCGTCATCGACCCAGCCTGGATCGGGATGAAGCTGCGCAAGCTGCTCAACTACGCCGAACCGCTCGGTCACTTCATGGCCTTCGTGCCGGGGCTGGCGCACGGCGAACGGCGCCAGCAGACCTGGCCCTCGACCGTGGCCTACATGGCGCGGCTGATCATCCATCGCTATGCGATGCTCGGCGTCCTCGACGAAGACGGGTTTCCGCTGCGCGACATGGGCGTGCTCGCGCGGTCGGACGCGGCGACGGAGCGCGGCACGATGATGGCCGGCAAGGTCTGCCTCGAATGCGGCAACGCGACCGTTATCCACAAGGACGGCTGCGACTTCTGCACTGCCTGCGGCGACGTGGGCCAGTGCGGCTGACGAGTGCCGAAGTCAGCCGCATCGGCTTTGATGCACATCAACGTCGTCGATTTCAATCTCATCTGGCCGATGACATGAACAACACTACGAGGCTGTGGCGATGGCTGGGCTCCTCGAAGACTCGTGGTCTGATGCAGGCTGCAAGACCATGAAGCTCACTTCGTTCACCGACCACAGCCTACGCGTGCTCATCTGGATCTCGACCGTCCGCGGCAAACGCGGCGGGATCGTCCTGGTCAAACCGGCGACGGACATCGTCGTCGGCAAGGTCGTGCGCGACACGGAAGGCGCGGCGATGCCCGCCGAGTGCTTCGCACCCGATGAGAGCAACGACGTCATCGCACGGTACTGCCGGCTGAAGAACGTCCTGGCGGAAGCCGTCAACGGCTTCTACGGCGTTCTGGATCAAGCCACGCTTGCCGACATCAGGCGCAACAAGCTGGTGCTGTCGAGTGTGCTGCGCTTCCACAAGCCCGCGTCAGCGGCCCATGCGCGGTAGCGCCATTCGTTGAGGCCGCCGTGCACGTCAAGGGCACCTCGTCTGCGTACCCCGACGCATGGGCAAAGGCCATGCGACAGTCGATCGAGGCTGACCGCGTGAGCGAACGCGCGAAGTCGTTCATGAGCTGGTAGTCGAAGGCCGCCATGAGGAATCGAGCGGACAAGCCAACGCGGGTGCTGGCGCTTCACGCGCTTGCGCGAGGGTTCATTTTGAGCATGATTGTCGGCCACGCCCCGGTCATCCTTCCCGCGCTCGCAAGCGTCAAACTCTTTTTCGGCTGGCCCTTCTACGCAGCGCTTGCCGCCGTACACGCCTCACCTGCCGTGCGGCTCTTCTGGGGGGCGACCGATCTCCGCGATTGCCTGGCGCGTCGGATACCGGACCACCACGAATAGGCCTTCTCATGAAGTCATTGCTCAGCATTGAAGAGCCGCCGGCCGCACCGATGCGAGGGTTCGCCCTGTGGGACCTGGGCTTTCGCCCCTTCTACCTGCTTGCAAGTGTGTTCGCGGCACTGTCCATTCCGCTGTGGGCATTGCAATTCTCCGGGCTGCTCGGTCATCCGTATCTGAACGGGCCCATCTGGCATGCCCACGAGATGGTGTTCGGATTCACGCTGGCCGTCATCGTCGGTTTTCTGTTCACCGCTGGCCGAAACTGGGCCAACCAACCCACTCCGACGGGCTGGACTCTCGGCGGACTCGCAGCGCTGTGGCTTGCCGCGCGGATCTTGGTCCTGACGCCATTTGCAATCGCCGCGGCAGCCGTCAACATAGCCTTCCCCTTGGCCGCCGCGATCGCGCTTGCCATTCCGTTCGCGAGGTCCGGCAATCGTCGCAACTACTTCTTTGTCGGACTGCTTGCTCTTCTGTCGGTCGCTGCGGGAGTGGTCCACCTGTCGCAGTTAGCTGTCATCGATCTGCCGCCGATGCCAGGCATCGAGGTTGCGCTCGACGTGGTTCTCTTCATCGTCACAGTGATGAGCGGGCGAGTCATCCCGATGTTCACGAACAACGGCGTTCCCGGCGCCGGCGCCAGCAGGAACGCCTGGGTCGAGAAGGCGGCACTCGGCCTCGTGCTCGGTCTTCTCGTGGCAGACGCGCTCGGCTTGAAAGGAACTATTCCGGCGTCGCTGGCCATCGTGGGATGCGCCGCCCACGCCTGGCGCTGGATGCTCTGGCGGCCCTGGAAGACGCGTCGGGCTCCGCTGGTCTGGGTGCTGCACCTGGCCTATTTATGGATTCCGGTTCACCTCGCGTTGCGTGCGCTTGCTGAATTCGGCGTCGCCACTCAGTCGTCTGCGACCCACGCCCTCACCGTCGGCGCAGCGGGAGGACTCATCATCGGCATGATGACGCGGACAACGCGCGGGCACACCGCTCGTGCCTTGCTCGCCGACCGCTTCGACACGGCCTGCTATTTGCTGGTGTTCCTGGCCGCGGTCGTGCGAGTGGGCGTCCCGCTCTTCTCACCCGCCCACACTATTCCTGCGGTGCTGTGCTCGGCTTTCCTCTGGTCCGCAGGCTTCGGTCTGTTTGCGGTGCGCTACGGGCCCGCACTCTTTCGTCCGCGCCTCGACGGCAAGGCGGGTTGAACCGACATGGACTACGCCACAGTCAAGCTCGTCCATCAGACCGCGGTCACGTTGTCCTTGACGGGCTTCTTCGCACGCGGCGCAGGCACCCTTGCCGGCGCGGGATGGGTTGCCGGCCGCGCCGCAACGGCGCTACCGCACATCGTCGACTCGGTCCTTCTTCTTTCTGCCCTGGCGCTGGCCTGGATGCTCAGACTCACGCTCGGCAATGCGCCGTGGCTGCTCGCCAAGGTGATGGGTCTCGTCGTATACGTAGGACTTGGCGTGATCGCGCTGCGCCCGGGCCGCCCGAAAGCGGTGCGCGCTTGTGCGTGGGTCGCGGCACTGGCCACGGCGGCCTGGATCGTGTCGGTCGCAATCACGAAAAGCCCACTAGGGTTTTTCAGTCTGTGGAGTTGAAGTTGAAGTTGCCCCGCTCTCGCGGACGGTTGTTGACTTGATTTTCAAGTGACGGCGAGCATCGGCGCTCGATTGGTCTGTTCTGCTTGCCGCGCGCATTCTTTCGAAGTTGACGGGCGAGATGCGGCCATGGGGTTCTCGCGGCGAAGCCGCGTCAGTTCCTCCCGCTCGGCGCTCGTCAGAGCCTCCTTGCCGGGCAAGGGATTGCCACGTTCGATCGCCGCTTGCGCGACCCAGTTGGCGATGGTCTGTGGCTGCGCGCCGCACTCGCCGACCCACTGCGCCAGGGTCGAGCGCGCGATGGCCAGACCGGCGCGCTCGAAGATGCGTTCCTGTCTGCACAGCGGCAGGTGGTCGAGGTACTTCGCCACCAACACCTACGCCAGCAGGCCGGCCGTGGGCCGCCCCTTGTCGATGATGTGCGGCGCCCGTGGTCGACGCCTGAGCACGGCCACGCTCCACGCGACGCGGCTCGTGGTTTCAGAGCGCATGGCGTACCGCGACTTCGCCGACACGATGGCGCAAGGGGTGCCAATCGAAGGCGAAGCCGGTGTCGGCTACCGCATGCAATCGGCTTTCAATCTGCCGAGAAGGCTTCTTCGTCGATCGTTTCAGACGAGCCCGATGTCTCGCGTCCTCGATCCTGCGAAGACGCGCTGGACCTGGACGTCCGACAACCTATAGATCCGCGCGAACAATCCGCCGAGAAGGCTTCGATATTCGTTGAGCACAGGGTAATCTCGATTCTGAAAGAGACTGCCCGCGGTCACCGCTTGCTGTTCACCGACAATGCGACCGCCGCGCACGCCGCCGCCCAACACCCAATAGACGCTGCCATGCCCATGGTCGGTACCGCGGTTTCCGTTCTCCTTGAACGTCCGGCCGAATTCGCTCAGCACGACGACTGTCGCGTCGCCCCACGCGGGGCCCATTTCTTCGGCATACGCGGCCAGGCCCTTACCGAGCTCGGCAAGCCGATTGGCGAGATAGCCGGTGCCTGCGCCCTGGCCAACGTGCGTATCCCAACCGCCGACGTCGACAAAGCCGAGGTGATAGCGCTCGCGCATCAGTCGGGCGATGCGACGGGCCTCGCCCTCGAAACCTTTCGCAGTAATGGCGTTGCGACTCGCAGCGATCATCTCGCCGGCCATACTGTCACTCGTACCGCCATTGATGTCGCGCACCGCCTCGTCGCGAACGCTGAAACCCTCCTGGACGGCGTGGCCGAGCCGCGAGCCGCGATACATACCAGCGATCAGCTGCGACTGGCGCGCGTCGAACGAGGGCTTGGCGACGTTGTTGAGCGCCAAGTTCGGAACCTGCACCGCGCCGCGGAAGGTGAGCGGCAGCTGATCGGTGAAGGCGATCGCATCGCGCGTTCCCACGACCTGCGCGAGACGATTCATGAATCCCGACTGAAAATCGTGCACGCTTGCAAGCGGCTGGCCGAGCTCGATGCTGTCCTGCGTCTCGAAGTGGCTGCGCGACACGTCGTCTGTGCCCGCGAAAGGAACAAAGGCGAGCTGGCGACGCTCGAAAAGAGGCAGCATCGTATCGATCAGCACCGGGCTCAGTCCCCAGTCTGAATTCAGAGGAATCGCCGCGTCGACGGCGCTGCCGGGTCGAGCGATAGCGATATTGGGGCGCTGCTCGTAGTAGAAGCTGCTGCCAATCGGCACCAGCAAGCTCGCAGCGTCGTAGGCGCCGCGCAAAAATACGACCAGCATCCGAGGCGTGCCTGGCGTCGAAGCCATGAGCCGTACGCTGCTTGCGAAAAGCGGCAGCGCGGCGACAGCGTGAAGAAGTTCGCGTCGTTGCATGGAGCGATTCCGGTGGCGGGCTCAGCGGTACATGAATTCGGGTGACGACAGCAGCATCACGCTCCACTCGACAGCGGAGGTTGCGTTGTCGAGCGCCGTGCGGGTCGGCTGGCCAAACGATCCCGCAAGGTGTTCGTGGAAGAGCGCGTTCGAGAGCTGTGGAAACGCCGGGGTTTCAACTCCGTTCGGCCCCTCCGCGCGAAAAAGACCAGCGCTGCTGCTGCCGATGGCTCGCGCGATCTCAAAGCGCGTGCTCATCTGTCCCGAACCGGACCACGCGGCCTCGTCCATCGGATAGCCATCGGGCGTTTGCCGGTTGTAGAGGCCCTCGCCGAGACGATTGAGCCAGCCGATCATCGGCGCTGCGTTGACGATCGGCTTGCCGTCGTACGCCAATCGCACCGCCGAGACGACGTAATGGAGCGGATCCTTGAACTTGCGTGAAAGCGAGGCGGCGAAAGCTGGCGCCTCGAACATCGCCTGCAGCGTGACGGCGATGTCGCCGTCGCTGGCGAGGAACGCGTCGCTCATGCGCCCGACGATCTCCGGTGGCGGATTGTCGGCGACGAAGTAGATCGCCAGGCGATGACTGACGTGTCGGGCCGTGGCCGGGT
>JAYVVB010000267.1:0-12127 GCA_043787455.1 Rhizobacter sp. | reverse complement strand
CACGTCGTCATCGCCGGCCACGACGGCGGCACGGGCGCGTCGCCGTGGAGCTCCATCAAGCACGCGGGCACGCCGTGGGAGCTCGGCCTCGCCGAGGCGCAGCAGACCCTCGTGCTCAACCGCCTGCGCGGGCGCATCCGCGTCCAGGCCGACGGCCAGATGAAAACCGGTCGCGACGTCGTCATCGGCGCGCTCATCGGCGCCGACGAGTTCGGCTTTGCCACTGCGCCGCTCGTCGCCGAAGGCTGCATCATGATGAGGAAGTGCCACCTCAACACCTGCCCGGTGGGCGTGGCGACGCAAGACCCGGTGCTGCGCGCGAAGTTCGCCGGCCGGCCCGAGCATGTCGTCAACTTCTTCTTCTTCGTCGCCGAGGAGGCGCGCGCGATCATGGCGCAGCTCGGCGTGCGCACGTTCGACGAAATGATTGGCCGCGTCGACCTCCTCGACACGAAGAAGGGCATCGATCACTGGAAGGCGCGCGGCCTCGACTTCAGCCGCCTGTTGCAGGCACCGACGGCTCCGGCCGAGGTGGCGCGTCGTCACGTCGAACAGCAGGACCACGGACTTGCCAAGGCGCTCGACGTGCGCCTGATCGAGAAGTGCGCCCCGGCGCTTGAGCGCGGCGAGAAGGTGCAGATCCTCGAGTCGGTGAGGAACGTCAACCGCAGCGTCGGCGCGATGCTTTCGGGGGAGCTGATCCGGCGTCATCCGCAAGGCCTGCCCGACAACACCATCTTCATCCAGATGGAAGGCACAGGCGGGCAGAGCTTCGGCGCGTTCCTGGCGCAGGGCATCACGATCTACCTCATCGGCGATGCCAACGACTACACCGGCAAGGGCATGAGCGGCGGACGCCTGGCGATTCGGCCGAGCATCGACTTCCGTGGCGACGCGACCGAGAACATCATCGTCGGCAACACCGTGCTCTACGGCGCGACCAGCGGCGAGGCGTTCCTGCGCGGCGTTGCCGGCGAGCGTTTCGCAGTGCGGCTGTCGGGCGCGACCGCGGTGGTCGAAGGCACGGGCGATCACGGCTGCGAGTACATGACCGGCGGCACCGTCGTCGTCCTCGGCAAGACCGGGCGCAACTTTGCCGCCGGCATGAGCGGCGGCATCGCCTACGTCTGGGACGAGGACGGCCAGTTCGCCTCGCGCTGCAACACGTCGATGGTCTCGCTCGCCCGCGTCCTCCCGGTCGCCGAGCAGGAGCAGTCGGTCGAGCGCGCGGTATGGCATCGCGAGCAGGCCGACGAGACGTTGTTGAAGGCCCTCGTCTCCGACCATCATCAGTGGACCGGAAGCCTGCGCGCGCGCGAGATCCTCGATAGCTGGAGCGAGTCGCTGCCGAAGTTCGTGAAGGTCTTCCCGAACGAATACAAGCGTGCCCTGGGGGAGATCAGCCTGAAGGCGATGACGGCGCTCGGCGAGATCCGCGCCACGACCGCCGCCGACGACGCCATCGCCAAGGCGCGCACCTCGGGCAAGACCGCCAAGATCATCAAGGTCGTCGCGCCCAAGTAGCGCGCGCCCAGTCACACGAGGAAGAGGGCAGGGCAATGGGCAACGTCACCGGCTTCATGGACTTCGAGCGCGTGGAGGAAGACCACGAGCCCGTGCCCGAGCGGGTCAAGAACTACCGCGAATTCGTCTTCACGCTGAAGGAAGACGAAGCCAAGGTGCAGAGCGCGCGCTGCATGGACTGCGGCACGCCGTTCTGCAACAGCGGCTGCCCGGTCAACAACATCATTCCCGACTTCAACGACCTGGTCTATCGCGCCGACTGGAAGACCGCGTTCGCGGTCCTGGACTCGACCAACAACTTTCCCGAGTTCACCGGGCGCGTCTGCCCGGCGCCGTGCGAAGAGGCGTGCACGCTCAACATCAACGACGAGCCGGTCGGCATCAAGTCGATCGAGCACGCGATCATCGATCGCGCCTGGGCCGAGGGCTGGGTCGTGCCGCGACCTGCGCACGTCAAGACCGGCAGGACCGTCGCCGTCGTCGGCTCCGGGCCGGCCGGGCTGGCGGCAGCGCAGCAACTGGCGCGCGCGGGCCACACGGTCACCGTGTTCGAGCGCAACGACGCCATCGGCGGGCTGCTGCGCTACGGCATCCCCGACTTCAAGATGGAGAAGACGCACATCGATCGGCGCGTCGCACAGATGGAGGCCGAAGGCGTCGTCTTCCGGCCCGGCGTGCGTGTCGGCAAGCTCGGCCCTGGAGAGATCGTCACCGACTGGTCGGCGTCGACGATCACGCCGGACGAGCTGATGGCGCATTTCGACGCGGTCGTGCTTGCGGCCGGGTCCGAGCGCTCGCGCGATCTGCCCGTCCCCGGTCGTGACCTGGAGGGCGTGCACTACGCGATGGAGTTCCTGCCGCAGCAGAACAAGGTCAATGCCGGCGGCGAGATCGAGCGCCAGATCCGCGCCGAGGGCAAGGACGTCATCGTCATCGGCGGCGGCGACACCGGCAGCGACTGTGTCGGCACGAGCAACCGACAGGGTGCGAAGAGCGTGACGCAGTTCGAGCTCATGCCCGTGCCGCCCGATCACGAGAACAAGCCGCTCGTCTGGCCCTACTGGCCGACCAAACTGCGCACCTCCTCGAGCCACGAGGAAGGCTGCGAGCGCGAGTTCGCCATCGCCACCAAGGAGTTCATCGGCGAAGGCGGCAAGGTGGTCGCGCTGAAGGCGGTGCGCGTCGAATGGCAAGGTGGCAAGATGGTCGAAGTGGCGAACTCCGACGAGATCATTCCGGCCGGCCTGGTGCTGCTGGCGATGGGCTTCGTCAGTCCGCTGGCGAGCCTGCTCGAGTCGTTCGGCGTCGAGCGTGATACGCGTGGCAACGCGAAGGCGAGCGTCGAGGTCGAAGGCGGCTACGGCACCAACGTTCCCAGGGTGTTCGCTGCCGGCGATGTCCGGCGCGGCCAGTCGCTCGTCGTCTGGGCGATTCGCGAAGGGCGTCAGGCGGCGCGGGCCGTCGACGAGATGCTGATGGGCCGCAGCGAGTTGCCTCGCTGAACCCATGACCGATCCACGCCAAGCAGCCGAAGCTTCCGGCCCTAGCTCCAGCGACCTCTTCGTCGAGGTCGATCATGTCGTCTTCGGCTACGACGGCGGCCGCACGATCCTCAACGACGTCTCGATGCAGTTCGGCCGCGGCAAGGTGACGGCGATCCTCGGCGGCTCGGGCTGCGGCAAGACGACGCTGCTGCGGCTCATCGGCGGTGTCTACCCGCCCAACAGCGGCGCGGTACGGGTCGCCGGGCAGGTCGTCGACCCCCACGATGCCGAAAAGCTCTTCGCCCTGCGCCGCCGGCTCGGCATGCTGTTCCAGTTCGGTGCGCTGTTCACCGATCTCTCGGTGTTCGACAACGTCGCCTTCCCGCTGCGCGAGCATACCGATCTCGACGAGACGATGATCCGCGACATCGTCCTCATGAAGCTCAACGCCGTGGGCCTTCGCGGCGCGGCGATGCTGCGTATCTCCGATCTCTCGGGCGGCATGGCGCGCCGTGTCGCGCTCGCGCGTGCGATCGCGCTCGACCCGGAACTCATCCTGTACGACGAGCCTTTCGCCGGGCTCGACCCGATCTCGATGGCGATCGCGGCCAACCTGATCCGCACCCTCAACGACACGACCGGGGCGACGGCGATCCTGGTCTCGCACGACGTCCAGCAGTGCTTCAAGATCTGCGACTACGCCTATCTGATGTCGTCGCAGGGCAAGGTCGTGGCGCACGGCCGGCCGCAGGAGCTCAACGCCTCGGAGGAGCCCGAAGTGAGGCAGTTCATCCGCGGCGAGCCCGACGGCCCGGTGCGCTTTCACTACCCTGCGCGTCCGCTCGCCGAAGACTTCGGAGTCGGCGCACCATGACCGATCTCGTCTCCGGCGTCGGCCGGCGCACGCTCGAGCTGCTGCGCACTCTCGGCCACTACGCGAGCTTCTTTCTCGACTTGCTGCGAGCCTGCCCGGCGGCGCTGAAGCGGCCGTACCTCGTCATCACCCAGATCCACGCGATCGGCAACCTGTCCCTGGTCATCATCTTGGCGTCGGGCCTGGCGGTCGGTTTCGTCCTGGCCTTGCAGATGTACTACGCGCTGGTCACCTACGGCGCCACCGAGTCGCTCGGCCTGATCGTCAATCTTTCGCTCACGCGCGAGCTCGGGCCGGTGGTCACGGCGCTGCTTTTCGCGGGCCGCGCCGGCACCTCGCTCACCGCCGAGATCGGCCTCATGAAGGCCGGCGAGCAGCTCGCCGCGATGGACATGATGGCGGTCGATCCGAAGAGCCGCGTGCTCGCGCCGCGCTTCATCGCCGGCATCGTCTCGATGCCGATCCTCGCGATCCTGTTCTCGTCGATCGGCATCCTCGGCGCCTACGTCGTCGCGGTGCTGCTCATCGGCGTCGACGACGGCAATTTCTGGTCGATCATGCAATCGGGCGTCGACGTCAAGCGCGACATCGGCAACGGCATCGTCAAGAGCTTCGTCTTCGGGCTCATCTGCACTTTCGTCGCTCTCTATCAAGGCTACGAAGCGGAAGCGACGCCTGAAGGCGTGGCGCACGGCACGACGCGAACGGTCGTGGTCGCGTCGCTCGGCGTGCTGATGATGGACTTCGTCCTGACGGCGCTGATGTTCTCGACGCCCTGACCGCCAACCTTCATTAACATCGCGCAGAACCGGGAACGATCGATGGGCAAGAAAAGCATAGAGACACTCGTCGGCATCTTCGTGCTGCTCGGCTTCGCCGGCCTGGTCTTCCTCGCGCTCAAGGCGGCGAACCTGGGCAGCTTCAGCGGCGGCGACACCTACATGGTGACGGCGTACTTCGACAACATCGGCGCCCTCAAGGTGCGCGCGCCCGTGCGCAGCGCGGGCGTGACGGTCGGTCGGGTGGCCTCGATCAAGCTCGATCCGAAGCTCTACCAGGGCGTGGTGCAACTCTCGATCCAGCACGACGTGAAGTTCCCGACCGACTCGTCGCTGCGGATCCTGACCTCGGGACTGCTCGGCGATCAGTACGTCGGCGTCGAGCCCGGCGCGGGCGACAAGATGTGGGCGGCCGGCGACACCGTCAAGCAGACACAATCCGCCGTAGTGCTGGAGAGCCTGATCAGCCAGTTCCTGTTCAGCAAGGCGGCCGATGCCGGCACGACGCCGGCGACGCCGGCCTCGGCTTCCGCCATTGGAGTAGGAGCGAAGAAATGAAGACGTCGTCGCGGCGCGGCCGCCTGGTCCCGCTCGTCGTGGTCGCGGTCGCGCTCGTCGCCGGCGGCTGCACCACGATCCGCGAGTCGCGCGGCGGTCCGGGCCAGCGTCTCGATCCGTGGGAGAGCTGGAACCGCAAGGTCTTCAACTTCAACGAGGACGTCGACCGCGCGGTGCTCAAGCCCGTGGCGACGGCCTATGTCGACGTCGTCCCTCAGCCCGTGCGCCGCAGCGTGGGCAACTTCTTCGGCAACTTCGCGGACGCGTGGTCGGCGATCAACAACATCCTGCAGGGCAAGGTGCAACTCGGCCTGGAGGACGCGACCCGCGTCGGCGCGAACACGCTGTTCGGCCTCTTCGGGATCCTCGACGTCGCCTCGGAGATGGGCCTCGAGCACCACAACGAAGACTTCGGCCAGACCCTCGGTCACTACGGCGTCGGCGCCGGCGCGTACGTCGTTCTGCCCATCCTCGGGCCGTCGACGGTGCGTGACACGGCGGCCTTGCCCATCGACCGGCTGGCATCGCCGCCGGCGTTTTTCAACGGCACCAATACCCAGGTCGCCCTGACGGGGCTGCAGATCGTCAACACGCGCGCCGGCCTGCTCGGGGCGACGCGGGTGATCGACGAGATCTCGCTCGACAAGTACACCTTCGTGCGCGACGCCTTTCTGCAGCGTCGGCGCAGCCTGGTCTTCGACGGCGACGTGCCGGACGCCCCCGCCGCGCCCGAAGACTCGGCCTCAGCAGCGGCGACGAGCGCGCAGAATCTCGCGACTCCGGCGACTCCGGCGACTCCGGCAGCGTCCGCGCCGGCACCGGCACGGCCAGGATCGGCGCCGAGCTGATCCGTTTGTGAACCGCCGGGCCGGTGGCGCGTTAAGGAGGTTCGCGGCTGTCCCCGCAGCGAGCAGGGTTCCCCGATCTGGGTCACGCTGCGCACCTTTTCTAACCGAGGAATCACGATGCTCATCAAAAGAACCATCGCCTGGCTCACGGCCGCGACACTGTCTTTCGCGGCCGCAGGCGTCCAGGCTCAGGCCAAGGCTCCCGATGCGCTCATCAAGGGGGTCTCTACCGACGTCCTCGATGCCGTCAAGGCCGACAAGTCAATCAAGTCCGGCGACATCAACAAGATCATCGTTCTCGTCGACCAGAAGGTGCTGCCGTATGTCAATTTCCAGCGCATGACGTCCTCGGCCGTCGGCCGCTACTGGAAGCAGGCGACGCCGGATCAGCAGACGCGTCTGCAGAACGAGTTCAAGCTCCTCCTCGTGAGGACCTACTCGGGCGCGCTGTCGCAGGTGAGCAGCGAGCAGACCGTCGAGCTGAAGCCAATGCGCTCCGCGCCGACGGATCCGGAGGTCGTCGTGCGCACCGAGATCCGCGGCAAAGGCGATCCGATCCAGCTCGACTACCGGCTCGAGAAGGCCGGCGACAGCTGGAAGATCTACGATGTCAACGTTCTTGGCGTCTGGCTGGTCGAGAACTACCGCAACAGCTTCGCGCAGGAGATCGGCGCCAACGGCATCGACGGACTGATCGCCAAGCTCGCCGAGCGCAACAAGTCGGCCGGCGCGAAGAGCTGATGCTGCTCCTGCCGGCGACGCTGACTTCACGCGAAGCGCGCGTCACGCTGCGCATGCTCAAGCAGGCGCTGCAGAGCGAAGGAAGCGAGGGGTCGGTGATCGTCGATGCGGGCTCGCTGCGGGCCCTCGACTCGGCGGCACTCGCCGTGCTGCTCGAGGTCGAGCGTCTCGCGGTCGCGTGGGGGCGGGCGTTCGTCGTGCGCGGCGTGCCGCCCAAGCTCGCCGCGCTCGCCAAGCTCTACGGCGTCGACGTCCTCCTGCTCAAGCCGGAAGCAGCGTCGGGCGCCGTTCCCGCCAGCGGCTGACGACGGTCAGCGCAGGCCTGCGACGTAGTCGGACAGGGCCTTGATCTCGCGGTCGTTGAGCTTGGCTGCGACGCCGGTCATCGCCGGATTGTTGTGGCGCAGGCCGCTGCGAAATGCCGTGAGCTGCGCTTCGACGTAGTCTGAATGCTGACCGGCCAGACGTGGATATTGCGACGGAATGCCGGCGCCGCCCGGGCCGTGGCAGCCGGAGCACGCGGGAATGCTGCGCTCGGCGATGCCGCCGCGGTAGATCTTCTCTCCCAGCGTCGCGAGATCGCGGTTCTTCGCGAAGCCGGGCTTGGCCTGCTTGCCGGCGTAGAACGCGGCGACGTTCTTCATGTCGGCCTCGCTCAGGGCCGACGCCATTCCGCGCATGATCGCGTTCTCGCGCAAGCCGGCCTTGAATTCAGTCAGCTGCTTGACGAGGTATTCGGGATGCTGTCCCTGCAGGATCGGATTGGCGGCGATGCCGCGCGAGCCGTCGTTGGTGTGGCAGGCGGCGCAGACGCTGGTCGAGATTGCCTCGCCCTTGGCCGGCTCGACGGCAGCCGCAACGGGCTCCGCGGCCTGGCTCGCGACGCCGGACAACGTCAGGGTCAGCAGACAGAGCAATCGAGGAACGGACTTCATGGGTCGCACAACTTCTCTCATGCCAAAGCCAGCGATTTTACAATGAGTGCTTTACGACAATCGTGAGCACCTCCATGCCGACTTCTGCGGCCCCACCGGAAGCGGCGAGCGACGACGCGGCTGCCGTTCGGGCGGCGCTTGCCTGGACCCACACCGCGCGCTTCCTCACCACCGCGAGCGCGCTCTCACAGCTGCCGGTGTCGGAACTTCCCGAGATCGCGTTCGTCGGTCGCTCGAATGCCGGCAAGTCGACGGCGATCAACGTCCTGACTCAGCAAAAGCGCCTGGCCTTCGCGTCGAAGACGCCCGGCCGCACGCAGCACATCAACCTGTTCGAGCTTGGGCCCAAGCTCGCGCCCGATGCCCTGTTCGCCGACCTGCCGGGCTACGGCTACGCCGCGGTCGAGCGCAACGCCAAGCTGCGCTGGCAGGAGGTGATGGCCGAGTACCTCGACGTGCGCCGCAGCCTGAGCGCGATCGTCATCCTCGTCGACTCGCGGCTCGGCTTCACCGACATCGACCGCAAGCTCCTCGAGTTCGTGTCGCCGCGCGTGGCCAACGGCTCGGTGAAGCTCCTGACCTTGCTCACCAAGGTCGACAAGCTTAATCGTCGCGACGCCGCGACAGCGTTGACGGCCGCGGCAGAAGTCCTCGGCGGCGTCACCACGGAAGAAAGCGTCGTCTCGCTGACGCCGTTCTCGTCCCTCAGCCGTACCGGTGTCGACGACGCGGCGCGCGTCCTTCACGACTGGGTTCACGGAGCAGCGGCATGATCGAAACCTTCGTCCAGACGCTCCCGAACGGCATCGAGCTCAGCTGCCGCGCCAGCGGCAGGAAAGGCGATCCCGTACTGATCTTCCTGCACGGCTTTCCCGAGGCGGCTTTCGTGTGGGACGCGCTGCTCGAGCACTTCAGCGAACGCTATCGCTGCATCGCACCCAACCTGCGCGGATTCGAGCGGTCGTCGTCGCCGTCGGAGGTGGAGGCCTATCGGGCCAAGCATCTCCTCGCTGACGTGGCGGCGCTGATCGATGCGCTCGGGGGCCGCCTCGAGGCGCTGATCGCGCACGACTGGGGAGGTGCCTTGGCGTGGGGAATGGCGGCGCTGCACCCCGACGCGATCCAGCGTCTGGTGATCGTCAACTCGCCACATCCGTCGACGTTCCTGCGCGAGCTGCAGACGAATCCGGCTCAGCAAGCGGCGAGCGCGTACATGAACTTTCTCTGCCGTCCCGATGCCGAGTCGCTGCTGAGCGCCAACGACTTCGCCCGTTTCTGGCCGTTCTTCACCAGCATGGGCGCGGACGACGCTGCGCGGGTCGGCGGCGGTTGGCTGACGGAAGCGGTCCGCGACCAATATCGCGCCGTCTGGCGGGCTGGCCTGACCGGCGGCTGCAACTACTACCGAGCGTCGCCGCTGCGCCCGCCGCTCGGCGCCGACGATGCCGTGATGAAGATCGAGCTGCCGCTGGCGATGGTGACTTCGCGGGTACCGACGCTCGTGATCTGGGGCGAGGACGATGCCGCCCTGCTGATCGGTCTGCTCGACGGCCTCGACGCTTTCGTCCCCAACCTGCGCATCGTCCGCGTGCCCGGTGCGAGCCACTGGATCATCCACGAGCGGCCGGCGCTGATCAGCGCGGAGATCGAGCGCGAGCTCGCGCGCTGAAGCTCGATCAGGAGGTGGTGCGTGACGAGAGGTCGCGCATCATCCGGTCGGCGGCGCGCTGCACCAGGGGCTCCGCTTCGAGCGGCTGAATCAGCCCGGCCGAGCTGAGGCGCTCGAGCGCACGCCGGGTGATCGAGTGGGTGTGCGCCGCCGACTCGCCTGCGAACAGGAAGAAGAGGCTGCGATCGCTGCGCCAGAGCAGCTGGACGCGGCTCCAGCGGCGGTGCAGGAAGATGCGATGGCGGTCGCCGACACGCATCGATTCGATCCGCTTGCCGGGATCATCGTCGGCACGATCGGCGCCGGTCGGCAGATGCTCGGCCGGCACCGTCTCCATCGACGACAGGTCGATCACCGAGTCGCTGAACGTGCGCGCGCTCGGTGTCTCGGGGACGACCTCGTCGCGCATGCGCTGGACGATCTCCTCGGGTGTGGGCGCCCCTGCCGCCGCACGCGTGCCGGGGCGCAGCGCCTCGGTGTGGATCGTCATCAGCTCGTCGAGGACAACGTGGCGCTCGGTGGCTGGCAGGCGAACCGTCTCCATCCCGGCACGCAGCCGTTGCAGCAACCCGGGGAGCAGGCCGATGAGGCGCTGGCGGCTCTGCGGATGGTCGGGGATCCTCAGGCTCCAGAGCAGGTCGTCGACGGTCTTCAGCGTCGCCAGGGCGTGCTCCGACTGCTCGCCGTGGCTCAGCATGTCGGCGGCGATCACCTGCGCCCAGGTCCCCGTGACGAAGCGGCGGATCGCCGGCGTCGTGCGCACGGTCACCATGGAGTCGGTCAGTCGCTGGGTGAGGTGCTGCTGCAGAACCTCGCGTCGCTCGGCGAGCTGCAGCGCCTCGATGGCAGCGTGCGCCGCGCGCAGCTGGCCTTGCAGCTGCTCCGAGAGGAAGACGTCGATGCGATTGAGACCGCGCCGGAACAAGGCGGCGTCGGGCGACCCCGCGCCGGCCATTTCCTCGGCGACCAACGTGCTGAAGGCGTGGAAGCCCGAAAGGCGCGGATCCTCGAGACGCGAATAGCCGACGCCGGTCTCGCCGATGCGATCGAGCAGGCGCCAAACGGGATGCTCGAAGGTGTCGAGCGCTGCGCTTTCGGCGAGGCACAGGCGTAGCGCTGCGACCTGCATGCGAGAGAGGACGGGCCGGAACAGCGCGGGAAGCGCCGAATCGGCGAGCATCGATTCGAAGAGGCGCGTGACGAGCTCGATGACCTGTCGATCGATCGATTCGCTGGCGCTCGCCACGAGCGCAGAGCGATGCTGCTCGAACCGTTGGGTCGGCGCCGTGCCGCCGGTGCGCGAGATCTCCATCGGCGGATGGCGCAGCAGCTCGTCGAGGCGTATCAGCGCCTGCTCGAGATCGGGGCTTCGTCGATGCGCCCCATCGACGCGGACGGTGGCCATGCGCCCGTCCGGCGGAGCGGACCCAGCGCCTTCGCTGGGTTCCGCAACGCCCGGCGGCTGCGGCATGCTCGCCAGCAACGCGCTCAGCGCCCCAGGTCGCACAGGCTCGGGCGCGGGCCGGCCGAACGTTGCGCTCGACGGCAGTACCACCGTACGGTAGACCCCGGGCTCGACGCCTCGGGCCTCGAGGCGCGACGAGGCGGCAGCGCAGGCGTTCTTCAGCAAGCCTGCGGCGACACCGGCTGACGTGCGCAGGATGAGAGCGCGGTGCGACTGCGAGCCGAAGACGGCGCACGCCGCATCCCACAACGCCGTCGCGTAGACCAGGGGCCGGAACGGATTCGACTCGGGCGTAACGTGGGTCTGGCCGACCAGGGTCGAGGTGAACATCTGCAGCTCGCGCAGCTCCCATTCGGCCGTGGTGTCGATCAGCTGCATGGCGCGCGAGATCTCGATGTCGACCTCGACGCGCGACTCATCCATCAGCTCGAGGCTGTCGAGCGGAGAAGCGGGCTCGTCGGCAGACGGATCGTCGCGCCGCCCGAGCTCCGCGCTGACCTGCTTCTTCAGCGAGTCGACGAACGCCTGCTCATAGACGGCCGTGCCGCGGCGCAGGCTCGACATGACGTCGGCGTGCTCCATGCGCTCGGCGCCGCCGGCAGCGTCTTTCGACGGACCGAGCAACTGAACGGTGCCGGCGACCACGCGCGACACCAATGCCGGAGCGAGCGCAAGCTCGTCGTCGACGAATCGTTGGAAGAGCGGAGCGATCGGCATTCAGCCTGGCCTCGGTGACGATCTGATTATCTCGCCACCCCGGGCCTCAGCCCCGCGCAATGGCTCGTACGAAGCCATGAAAAAGGGCTGCCGAAGCAGCCCCTTTCAAGCGATCGGATCACGAGGATCCGGCCGGGTACTTACATGTCCATCCCGCCCATGCCACCCATGCCGCCCATGCCGCCGCCCATGCCACCGCCGCCGCCGGACGACTCGTCCTTCGGCGCTTCGGAGATCATGGCTTCGGTCGTCAGCATCAGCGACGCGACCGAGGCCGCGTTCTGCAGCGCCGTGCGCGTGACTTTGGTCGGGTCGAGGATGCCCATTTCGATCATGTCGCCGTACTGGCCGTTCTGGGCATTGAAGCCGTAGTTGCCCTTGCCGCCGAGGACGGCAGCGACGACCACGCTCGGCTCGTCGCCGGCGTTCTGCACGATGATGCGGATCGGCTCTTCGATGGCGCGAAGGATCAGCTTGATGCCAGCGTCCTGATCGGCGTTGTCGCCCTTGATCGTGCCGACCGTCTGCTTGGC
>JAYVVB010000266.1:0-7034 GCA_043787455.1 Rhizobacter sp. | reverse complement strand
TGGCGCCTGTGCGTCGCGCCGATGATGGACTGGACCGATCGGCACTGTCGGTACTTTCATCGCCTGCTGACGCGGCACGCGCGGCTCTACACCGAGATGGTGACCACGGGTGCGCTGCTGCACGGAGACGTTGCGCGCCACCTCGACTTCGATCCAATCGAGCAGCCGGTGGCGCTCCAGCTCGGCGGCAGCGAGCCCGACGACCTCGCCGCTTGCGCGAGGCTCGGCGAGCGGTGGGGCTACGCCGAGATCAACCTCAACTGCGGCTGCCCGAGCGAGCGCGTGCAGCGTGGCGCGTTCGGCGCCTGCCTGATGGCCGAGCCGCGGCTCGTCGCCTCGTGCGTCGCGGCGATGCGCGACGCGGTCGCGGTCCCGGTGACGGTGAAGCACCGCATCGGCCTCGACCGCTCGGAAGACTACCGCTTCGTTCGCGACTTCGTCGGCACCGTCTCGGAGGGCGGCTGCGGCGTCTTCATCGTCCACGCCAGGAACGCCTGGCTGCGTGGCGTGAGCCCGAAGGAGAACCGCGAGCTGCCGCCCTTGCGGCACGACGTCGTGCGCGAGCTGAAGCGTGACTTTCCGGGGCTCGTCTTCGTCGTCAACGGCGGCATCGGCGATGCCGGCGCGATCGAATCGCAGTTGCAGTCCGTCGATGGCGTGATGGTCGGTCGGGCCGCCTACCACCACCCGTGGGAGATGGGCGACTGGGATCGGCGTTTCTTCGATGCGACACCCTCGACGCTGGGGCGCGATGCGGTCGAGGATGCGATGGTCGACTACATGGAGCGGCTCGGCGCCCGCACCGGCGAGCCGTGGTCGCATGTCTCGCGCCACATGCTCGGCCTTCGCAACGGCGAGCCGGGCGCACGGCGCTGGCGCCAGGTCTGGTCGGATCATCGATTGAAGAGCGAAGCACCGCGTCTCGTCTCACGCCTCGCGCGCGAGGCGCTGGCGGGACGGATCAGCGAGGCGCGCGCGACGGCCACGTCGCCAGCACCACGCCCCCCAGCGCCAGGACGAACGCAGCCGCTTGCGATGTCGTGAACTCCTCGCCGTAGAACATCGCGCCGACGGCTGCCGCGCTCACCGGCAGGAACACGGTGAAGATGCCCGCCTGCGACGCCGGCACGTGCTTCAGGCCGGTCATCCACAGCCACACGGTGACGACGCTCGCGGCGATCGAGTACACGACGAGCAGCACCCACGACGAGGTTGGAATGAACGCGGGCGAGAAGTCGCGCAGCTGCCAGAGCGCGAACGGCGCGATCAGCACCAGGCCCCAGAGATTGATGAGGGCGCTGATGCGCTTGGGCCCGACCGTCGCCGACAGCATCTTGCCGATCACGACGTAGGTCGCCTCGCAGGTCACCGCGCCGAGCAGGAGAAGGACGCCGACGAGCGAGCCACTGGCCAGCTCGCCGTCGGCGTCGCGGGCGAAGGCGACGAGGGCGATGCCGGCGATCGCGCAGGCGATGCCGGCGCCGATCCGCGGTCGCACGCGCTCGCCGAGCAGCGCCCACGAAAGCAGCGCGACGCCCGCGGGCAGCGCGGCCATGATCACGCCGGCGGCGAGCGCCGAGCTCTGGCGAATGCCGAACAGCATGCAGATCGAGAACAGGAAATTGCCGAAGAACGACTCGAGGAAGAGGAGCCGATGCGAGCGAGCGTCGAGCTTCGGCTCGGCGGCCGGACGGCGCAGCCACGGCGCCATCGCGACCGCGCCGATCGTGAAGCGAAAGCCGGCGAGGACGAAGATCGGAAAGACGACGACCAGCGCCTTCGAGAAGCCGACGTAGGCGCCGACGATCGCCATCGACGCGGCGAGGGCGAGGTAGGCGAGGCCGGTCCGCGCGGCGCTGGCGCTCATGTCGCGGCCGCCGGCCGGTGCGCCGCGGCGGTGTCGAGCAGACGCCGTCGCTCGTTCGCGGCGATGACGAAGCTCGCGACGACGACGCCGATCGCGACCACCGCGATGATGATCGTCGCCACGGCGTTGACGCTCGGATTGAGGCCGAGCCGCGCGCGCGAAAAGATGACCAGCGGCATCGTCGTCGCGCCCGGACCTGAGAGGAATGCCGACAGCACGACGTCGTCGAGCGAGAGCGTGAACGTGAGGAGGAACGCCGAGACCAGCGACTGGCCGATCATCGGCAGCGTCACGAGCCAGAACACCTGCCAGGGTCGGGCGCCGAGGTCGAGCGCGGCTTCCTCGAGCTGTGGGTTGAGCGTCTGCAGGCGGGCTCGGATCACGACCGTCGCATAGGCGAGGCCGAGCAGGAGATGGCCGAGCCAGATCGTCAGCATGCCGCGCTCGGGAAAGCCGACTCCGAAGGCCGCTTCGGTGGCGCGCTGCAGTGAGATGAGCATCAGCAGGAGCGACAGGCCGATGATGACCTCGGGCATCACCAGCGGCGCGGCGACCATGCCGGTGAAGAGCGTGCGGCCGAAGAAGCGCGGATAGCGCAGCAGCGCGAACGCGGCGAGCGTGCCGAGGACGACCGATGCGCAGGCCGTCGCGAGCGCGACCTTCAGCGACAGGGCGAGGCCGGCCAGCAGTTCGCGGTCGGAGGCGAGGGCAACGTACCAGCGCAGCGTGAAGCCGCGCCAGACGTTGGCGACCGGTGAGTCGTTGAACGAGTAGACGACGAGGGCGACGATCGGCATGTACAGGAAGGCGAAGCCGAGGGCGAGCCAGGCGCGCGCGAACCAGCGGTTGACGATCGACGCGCGCATCGTTTCAGGCGGCGCGCGCCGACGCCTCGTCCTGGTAGCGGCTGAAAACGGCCAGGGGCACGATCACGAGCAACACCATCGTCACCGCGACGGCGCAGGCCATCGGCCTGTCGTTGTTGCTGAAGAACTCGTCCCAGAGCGTGCGACCGATCATCTGCGTCTGCGGGCCGCCGAGCAGCTCGGGGATCACGTACTCGCCGACGCACGGGATGAAGACAAGCATCGAGCCGGCGATGATCCCGGCATGCGACAGCGGCACGGTGACGCGCCAGAACGCCGTCCAAGCCGAAGCGCCGAGGTCGGCCGCGGCCTCGAGGAGGCGCAGGTCCATCTTCGCGAGGTTCGAGTAGAGCGGCAGGATCATGAACGGCAGGTAGGTGTAGGTCATGCCGAGGACGAGCGAGAACGGTGTGTTCATGAGCTGGCCCGGGCCGGGGATGAGACCCACCGCGGCCATGGCGCGATCGAGCCCGATGCTCTCGATCGCATTCGCCGCGAGACCGCGCTCGGTGAGCAGCGCCTTCCACGCGTAGACGCGCAACAGGAACGAGGTCCAGAACGGCAGCATCACGAGCATGAGCAGCGCCGGCTGCAACGAGCGGCGAGCGCGCGCCATGAAGTACGCGAACGGGTAGCCGATGGCCAGGCAGAGGACGGTTGTCACGGTCGCGAACAGGAGGCTCGAGCCGTAGGTGCGCAAGTACAGATCGTCCTGGACCAGCAGCAGGTAGTTGCCGAATCTGAGGCTGAAGGCGATCGCGCCGTCTTTCCATTCGACGACGTCCTTGATCGTTGTCGCGTCCATCTCGGAGACGCTGATCCGGGCAACGACCAGGAACGGGATCAGGAAGAAGGCGAGCAGCCACGCATAGGGAACCGCGATGACGGCGAAGCGGCCGGCGCGCCTCATCGCGGCAGGACGACCTGCGACAGGTCGGACCAGCTTGCCCAAGCCGCGTCGCCCCAGGTGAGCGGCCGTTCCGGCTGGCGCTCGATGTTGCTCTGGCTCACCTTCAGGATCCGGCCGCCGGCGAGCTGCAGGTGATAGACGGTGTAGCCGCCGAAGTAGGCCATGTCCTTGACGACGCCTCGCGCCTGGTTGAAGGGCTGTTCCTCGGACGGCTGGCGCAGTGCCGGGTCGTCGTCGCGCGCGAGGCGGATCTTCTCCGGACGCACCGCCACCGTCACGGCCATACCGCGCGTCCCCGTGATGCCGTGACCGATCCAGTGCCGCACGTCGCCGCAGTCGACGACGACATGGTCGGCTTCGTCCTCGACCAGCGTGCCGTCCATGAGGTTCACGTTGCCGATGAAGTCGGCGACGAAGCGGCTCTGCGGCGTCTCGTAGATCTCGGCCGGCGCGCCGACCTGCAGGAACCGGCCTTCGCTCATCACGGCGATGCGCGAGGCCATCGTCATCGCCTCTTCCTGGTCGTGCGTGACCATGACGCGGGTGACGCCGACGTCGTGGACGATGTTGGCGAGTTCGATCTGCGTCTCCTCGCGCAGCTTCTTGTCGAGCGCGCCGAGCGGCTCGTCGAGGAGCAGCAGCTGCGGCTTTTTCGCCAGGCTGCGCGCGAGGGCGACGCGCTGCTGCTGCCCGCCCGAAAGCTGGTGCGGCTTGCGCTTCGCATAGCTGCCGAGCTGCACGAGCTTCAGCATCGCCTCGACCCGGCTCTGGATCTCGGCTGTGGGCAATCGGTCACGGCGGAGGCCAAAGGCGATGTTGTCGAAGACCGTGAGGTGTGGAAAGAGCGCGTAGCTCTGAAACATCATGTTCATTGGTCGCTCGTAGGGCGCGAGGGCGGCGAGATTGCGCCCGTCGAGCGTGACCGTTCCCGAGGTCGGCGTCTCGAAGCCGGCGAGCATGCGCAGCAGCGTCGTCTTGCCGGATCCCGACGAGCCGAGCAGGGCGAAGACCTCGCCCTTGACGATGTCGATGGAGACGTTGTCGACGGCCCGTTGGCCGTCGAACTCCTTGACGATGTTCCTGATCTGGAGAAAGGCTTCGGCGCTCATCGGCAGAGGCGTGGCGGCTCGCTGCCGCTCTTCATCGTCGCGCCCTCGGGCGCCGGCGGGTCTCTAGTGCTGCGTCTTGAGCACGTCGGCGATCGTGCTGATCGCCTGGTCGATGTGCGATTCCTCGACGATCAGCGGCGGCGACAAGGCGATGATGTCGCCGGTCGTGCGGATCAGGACGCCGCGCTCGAAGCACTCGCGAAAGATATCGAAGGCGCGCTTGCCCGGGCTGCCGGGAATCGATTCGAGCTCGATCGCGCCGACCAGGCCGATATTGCGGATGTCGATCACGTGCGGCGATTCCTGGAGCGAATGGACCGCGTGCTCGAAGGCCGGCGCCATCTTCGCGCCGCGCGTGAGGAGGCCCTCGTCGGCGTAGGTCTCGAGGGTGCCGAGCGAAGCGGCGCAGGCGAGCGGATGAGCCGAGTAGGTATAGCCGTGCGGGAACTCGACCACATGCTCCGGCCCGTTCATGAAGACGTCGTGAATCGCGCTCTTGGCGAACACGGCACCCATCGGCACGCATCCGTTAGTGATGCCCTTGGCCACCGTCATGAGGTCGGGGGTGACATTGAAGTGCGTCGCCGCGAACGGCGAGCCGAGACGACCGAAGCCGGTGATGACCTCGTCGAAGATCAGGAGGATGCCGTGCTTGTCGCAGATCGCGCGCAGCCGCTCGAGGTAGCCCTTGGGCGGGATGAGGACGCCGGTCGAACCGGCAACGGGCTCGACGATCACCGCGGCGATCGTCGACGCGTCGTGCAGGGTGACGATGCGCTCGAGGTCGTCGGCGAGCTCGGCGCCATGCTCGGGCACGCCGCGCGTGAAGGCGTTCTTCTTGAGGTCGTGGGTGTGGCGCAGGTGGTCGACGCCGCCGAGCATCGGCCCGAAGGTCTTGCGATTGCCGGCGATGCCGCCGACCGAGATGCCGCCGAAGTTGACACCGTGGTAGCCGCGCTCGCGGCCGATGAGGCGCGTGCGCTGGCCTTCGCCGCGGGCGCGGTGATAGCCGATCGCCATTTTGAGCGCGGTCTCGACGGCTTCCGAGCCGGAGTTCGTGAAGAAGACCTTGTCGAGACCGGGCGGCGTGAGAGCGACGAGCTTTTCCGCCAGCTCGAAGGCCTTCGGGTGCGCCATGTTGAACGGCGGCGCGAAATCCATCTCTGCGGCTTGCTCGGCGATCGCCTGGACGATCTTCGATCGCGCGTGGCCGGCGTTCACGCACCAGAGGCCCGCGACTGCATCGAGTACCTGTCGGCCTTCGGGGGTCCAGTAATGCATGCCCTTCGCCTTGGCCAGAAGACGCGGCGCGCTTTTGAACTGGCGGCTGGCCGTGAATGGCATCCAGAAGGCGTCGAGCTTCGTCTGAAGCTGTCCGCTCGTCGGGCGTGTCGCCGTGGCGGGGTGAGGGTCCTTGTGCATGTCGGTTCTCCCGAGGCGCCGGACCGGACCGGTCGGCGAGACGTAGAGTCTAGAAGAAGTGACGCTGCCGTCTGGCTTTCACATCAGAAAACTCACTTCTCACAATGTGGCAAAGATCATTGCTGCAATGCCGCATAATTTCTCATCGTGGAGAACGCAATACCGCATCGCGAAACGTTGCGCTAACTCGTTGATTCATCGCAGTATTTCAGGTGCTGCTTTGATCGACTAGAGCTTGGTCGTATCAAGGCGAGCCTCTACGCTTGGTCACATTCTTTTTCGTTCAACCTGCCCTGGAGTCACCCATGCAACCACCCACCAGAGAAGAATCGATTCGCGCGCTCGAGCAGGACTGGGCCGAGAACCCGCGCTGGAAGGGGGTCCGCCGCACGTACTCGGCCGCCGACGTCGTCCGTCTTGCCGGGTCGGTGCGGGTCGAGCACACGCTGGCCCGACGTGGTGCCGAAAAGCTCTGGAGCCTCGTCAACACCGAGCCTTTCGTCAACACGCTCGGCGCGCTGACCGGCAACCAGGCGATGCAGCAAGTCAAGGCCGGGCTGAAGGCGATCTATCTCTCGGGATGGCAGGTTGCCGGCGACGCGAACATCGCTGGCGAGATGTACCCGGACCAGTCGCTCTATCCGGCCAACTCGGTGCCCATGGTGGTCAAGCGCATCAACAACACTTTCACGCGCGCCGACCAGATTCAGTGGTCGGAAGGCAAGAACGACATCGACTTTTTCGCACCGATCATTGCCGACGCAGAAGCCGGTTTCGGTGGCGTCCTGAATGCCTATGAACTGATGAAGTCGATGATCGAGGCAGGCGCTGCCGGCGTGCATTTCGAGGATCAGCTGGCG
>JAYVVB010000265.1:0-4661 GCA_043787455.1 Rhizobacter sp. | reverse complement strand
GAGCGATCCGGTGCAGGCGATCCGAAGCCTCGTCACCTTCACCTGGCACTACTACCTCGCCCATCCCGAGTTCCTGGCACTGCTGAACAGCGAGAACATGCATCGCGCTGGCCACCTGAAGCGCTCGCGCCGCATCCGCCAGATGAACTCGCCGCTGATCGAGGTGCTCGCCGACGTCCTCGTACGTGGCGAGCGGAGCGGCGAGCTGAGGAAGGGGATCGATCCGATGCAGCTTTACATCTCGATCGCGGGCCTCGCTTACTTCTACCTCTCGAACAAGCACACGCTCTCGGCGATCTTCGGCCGCGAGCTGATGACGCCGGCGGCTCACGACGAGCGGCTCGCCCACATCTGCGACGTGATCCTCGGCTATGTCGCGGCAGTACCGGCTGCAGCGCTGACCCGGCCGCGCACCCCTTCCATTCGCCCGCCCGCCGCGGGCTCCCTCAGGAGACAACGATGAACACCCTCCCGTCACTTTGTCGCGTCGCGCTCGTCGCGTGCGCCGTCGCCGCCGGCCCCGTTGCGCAGGCGCAGAACTGGAAGCCGACCCGGCCGATCAACCTGATCGTGCCCTGGGCCGCCGGCGGCTCGACCGACCAGGTGACCCGGGTCACCGCCGGCGAGCTCGAGAAGGCGCTCGGGCAGACGATCGTCATCGTCAACCAGCCGGGCGCTTCGGGCGCGATCGGCACCAAGAGCGTCCTCGACGCAACGAAGGACGGCTACACCTGGACGGCAGGCGCGGCGCAAGACCTCGGCACCTACGAGACGCTCGGCTCCGTCAAGACCAACCTAAAGGGCTGGAACCTGTTCCTCACCGTCGCCAACATCCAGGTGATCGGCGTCAATCCGAACACGCCGTACCAGAACGCGAAGCAGCTGCTCGACGCGATGAAGGCGCAGCCCGGCAAGATCTCGGTCGCGACCGCCGGCGTCACCTCGGCCGGCCACAACGCGATGGACCTGATCGCCAAGGCCACCGGCGTGAAGTACCGCGACGTGAGCTACGACGGCGGCAACCCCGCAGTCGTCGCCGCGGTGTCGGGCGAAGCCGACCTGACGACGCAGCTCGCGGTCGAGCAGGCCGACATGATCCGCGGCAAGCGCCTGCGTCCGCTCGCGACGGTGAGCGACAAGCCGCTCGAGCTCGAGGGCTACGGCACGATCCCGCCGCTCTCGGCGACGGTGCCCGGCTTCTCGGCGCCGGCCAACTACTTCGGCATTTTCATCCCGAAGGGCGTGCCCGACGAGGTCGTGAAGACGATCGAGAAGCTCTGGGCCGACAACATCGCCAAGAGCGATGCGCTGAAGAAGTACGCGGCGAGCCGCGGTGCGCTCTTCGCGCCGTCGTACGGCGACGCCGCGCAGAAGGCCGTGTTCCCGGCGGTGCAGGCCAACGCCTGGATGCTGTTCGAGAACGGCAAGGCGAAGGTCTCGCCCGATACCGTCGGCATCGCCAAGCCCTGAGCCACTCTGACGAGCGCACGATGGAACACGACGCGGCAGCGCCGCTCAGCGACGACGAGCGGCACGCCATCGCCCGCTCCGAACTGCACCAGTCGTTCGGCTGGATCGCATTCGGGCTCGCGATCCTGATCGGGTCTTTGCGGATGGACCGGCTCGAGAGCCAGAACATCAATCCGTACACGGTGCCGGGCTTGCTGCCCGGGCTGCTCGGCATCGCCATGATGTTGCTCGGCAGCCTGCTCGCCCTGCGCAGCTGGCGCCGCGGCGCGTTTGCATCGCCGCATCAACGGTTCGCGTTCGACGGCGCAGGTGCGCGGCGTGTGGCGCTCATCGTCGGCCTGTGCGTCACCTTCGGCGTCGTCCTCGTCGGCCACGGACTGCCGTTCTGGCTCGCCGCGGCGATCTTCGTCAGTGTCGCGATCGTCGTGCTGCAACGGCCCCAGCGGATCGCCGCAGGCGAACGGCTGGGCCTGCGCCGGATTGCCATCGCCGCGATCATCGGCCTCGGCGCGGGCGGCATCATCACGCTGGTCTTCCAGCAGGTCTTTCTCGTTCGCCTGCCCTGAGCCGCGACGGAGTCGTCGATGCTGTCCGGTCTCGCCGATCTCGGCCACGCCTACCTCGGCTTTCTCAACGTCACGTCGATCCTCTACGGGCTCGGCGGCGCGCTGCTCGGCATCATCGTCGGCTGCTTGCCGGGCCTGTCGGCGACGCTGTGCATCGCGCTGTTGACGACGCTGACGATCAAGCTGCCGGCCAACGACGCGATCCTGATCCTGATCTGCTCGTACGTGGGCACGCTCTACGGCGGCTCGCGCACGGCGATCCTTCTCAACATCCCCGGCACCGCCGCGAACGCCGCGTCGTGCGCCGACGGCTACGCGCTGGCACAGCGCGGCGAAGCCGGGCGCGCGATCGGCATCGCGACCTCGGGCGCGTTCATGGGCACGCTCTTCGGCGTCCTCTGCCTCGCCGCCTTCACGCCGACCCTCGCCGAAGTCGCACTCTCGTTCGGCGCCTACGAGTTCTTCTGGCTCGCGCTCTTTGGCGTGACGATGTCGGGCACGATCGTCGGCAACGACCCGCTCAAGGGCTGGATGATGGGCACGCTCGGCCTCTTCGTCGCCCAGATCGGCCAGGAGGGCTTGTACGCCTACAACCGCTTCACATTTGACTGGGACCAGCTCTCGGGCGGCATCTCGCTCATTCCAGCGCTGGTCGGCGCCTTCGGCTTCGCCGAGGTGCTGACGACGCTCGCCGATCCGGTCGAGAAAAAGCTGATCGAACTCAAGGACTCGGTGCTGCCGCGCTTTCGCGAGGTGGTGCAGTACTGGCCGACCGTCCTGCGCTCGGGCGTGATCGGCGTGCTCACCGGCCTGATGCCCGGCGTCGGCGAGGACTCGGGCGCGTGGATGTCGTACGCGGCGGCGAAAGCGGCGAGCAAAGAAAAGGAGCTCTTCGGCAAGGGCTCGATCGACGGCCTGATGGCCGCCGAGACCGGCGACATGGCGTCGATCCCCGGCCACATCATCCCGGCGCTCGCGCTCGGCATCCCGGGCTCGGCGCCGTCGGCGGTGCTGATGGCGGCGATGATCATCCACGGCATCCAGCCCGGGCCGATGATGATGATCGCGCACCCGCACTTCGTCTACGAGGTGGTGGCGATGACGTCGCTGGCGACCATCTCGATCCTCATCTTCGGCCTCTTCCTCGTGAAGCCGCTCTTGCTCGTGCTGCGCATCAAGCGCACGGTGCTGATGCCGATCATCTTCCTGCTCTGCACCGTCGGCGCGTTCGCGAGCGCATCGCGCCTCTTCGACATCTACGCGATGCTCGCGATCGGCATCGGCGCCTTCTTCCTGCGCCGGCGCGGCTACCAGATGGCACCCTTCGTGCTCGGCCTCGTCCTCGGGCCGCTGCTCGACAAGAGCCTGCGTCGTGGCCTCGTCCTTTCCGACGGTAGCGTCGCGCCCTTCTTCACCCGGCCGATCTCGCTCGCCTTCGCGACGGTGACGATCTTCACGCTGCTCCTCTACGTGCCGCCGTTCAAGGCCACGGTGCGGCGCGTCACGGGCGGCGTTGGCCGAATCGTCCGATCGGCGTTCGGCCGCCATCCACGCAGCGGCGACGCGACATGAAACTCTCGCTTTGCAACGAAGTCCTCGCCGGTCTCTCGCTCGAACGCCAGTGCGAAGTCGCGGCCGCGCTCGGCTACGACGGCCTAGAGATCGCGCCCTTCACGCTCGCCGAGCATCCCGAGCGCATCGATTCGATCGAAGCGGCACGCGTTCGCCGCGTCGTCGAATCGTTCGGGCTCGTCGTCACCGGCCTCCACTGGCTCCTCGTCAAGCCCGCCGGTCTGTCGCTCACCGACCCCGACGCGTCGGTACGATCGCGCACGCTCGGCGTCGTCGCCCGCCTGATCTCGCTCTGCGCCGAGCTCGGCGGCAGTCTCCTCGTCCACGGTTCGCCGAAGCAGCGCGCGATCGCCGAGGGCGAGACGCACGCTATATCGCGATCGCGCCTGAAGGACTTTCTCGCAGACGCGGCCGTGGTCGCAGAGGCTCACGGCGTCACCTACTGCATCGAGCCGCTCTCGCCGAACGAGACGGCGCTCGTCAACACCGTCGCGCAAGCCGTAGAAATCGTGCGCGAGATCGATCGGCCCGCGTTGCGGACGATGATCGACTGCAGCGCCGCGGGCGCGAGCGAATCGATGTCGGTGCCCGAGCTCGTCGACCTTTGGATGCCGACCGGTCTTGTCGCCCACATCCAGGTCAACGACCCGAACCGGCGCGCGCCCGGCCAGGGCGAGATGCGCTTCGCGCCGATCTTCGCGGCGCTGAAGAGGAACGGCTACGACAGGACGGTCAGCGTCGAGCCTTTCGACTACGTCCCCGACGGGCCCGGCTCGGCGGCCTTCGCCGCTGGCTATCTGCGCGGCATCCGCGAAGCGCTGGCCTAGGGCGCATCGCGCCCCACACACGAAAGCACATCGCCATGGCGACTCGACGACTCGGTCTCATCATGCACGGCGTCACCGGCCGGATGGGCATGAACCAGCACCTCATCCGCTCGATCTGCGCGATCCGCGCCCAGGGCGGCGTGACGCTCGCCAACGGCGACAAGGTGATGCCCGACCCGATCCTGATCGGTCGCAACGCCGCCAGGATCGAAGCGCTCGCAAAGGC